>DONB01000286.1:7963-13638 GCA_003510325.1 Thiobacillus sp.
CGATGCCGATGCCGATGCCGATGAATAGATTGTTGATCAGCACGGACAAGCGTTTGTCTACTCTAAGTACCATGTCCACCGCGTTTCCCATCGTTTCCCTGCTGGCCGGGATCGGCGTGCTGCTCGTCGGCAGCGGCCTGTTCGGCACCCTGCTGGCGCTGCGCGCCGGACTGGAGGGGTTCGCCGATCAGATGATCGGTCTGGTGATGTCGGCCTATTTCGTCGGCTTCTTCGCCGGCACTTTCGTCTGCCCGGCGCTGATCAGGCGCATCGGCCACATCCGCGCCTTCGCGATGTTTGCCGCGATCGCCGCCGCGACGGTGTTGCTGCACGTGCTGATCATCCATCCCGCCGTCTGGCTGGTGCTGCGCATACTCACCGGTGCGTGCCTGGTCGGCCTATACACCGTGATTGAAAGCTGGCTGAACGCGCAGACGCCAAACACGCAACGCGGCAAGGTGTTCGCCGCGTACATGATCGTGACGCTGCTCGCACTGACGCTCGGCCAAGCGTTGATCACCTACGCGGACCCGGCTGGCTTCACGCTGTTCGCAATCGCCTCGCTGCTGATGTCGATGGCACTGGTGCCGATCGCATTAACCAGCCTTGTCCAGCCAACGCCGGTCACGACGCCACGGCTCGGCCTGCGCTTCTTGTACGCGACCTCACCTGCCGCAGTGGCCGGCTCACTGGTCTCGGGCCTGGTCATCGGCGCGTTCTGGGGCATGGGACCGGTGTTCGCCCAGCGTATTGGCCTGGACAATGCCGGCGTTGCCGCCCTCATGGGCGCGACGATTCTCGGCGGCGCGGCGCTGCAGTGGCCGATCGGCCATCTTTCCGACCGCGTCGACCGGCGCCGCGTGCTGGCCGTGGTCGGCGCAATCGGCGGGATGACCGCGCTCGTCGCGGCGGTCGCCGCGAACGGCACAACCGGCTGGCTGCTGGCGGCCGTCTTCGTGTTCGGCGGACTGGCGTTCAGCGTCTATCCGGTCAGCGTCGCGCACCTTAACGATCATCTGCAGCCGGACCAGGTGCTGGAAGGCAGCAGCGGGCTGTTGCTGCTGCACGGTCTCGGGGCCGCCGCGGGGCCGGCTATCGTCGGCGTCTTGGGGCCGCGCAGCCTGCTGGTCTACTATGCCGTGACGCTGGCCGTGCTCGCCGTGTTCGTCGCACTGCGCATCCGCCACGCGCCGCCGGTGGCGATGGAGGAGCACGTGCCGTTCACGCCGATGGTGCGCACGTCGCCCGAGGCGCTGACAATGCTGGCCAAAGCGGCTGAGGATGCCGCGCAGCCGGCTCCGCACGCGGGAGCGGATTCTGGATACCCGCCTTCGCGGACATGATGGGCAATGTGGAGATAGGCTTTAGAAATACAGGCCGACGTTGACGTTGACCCGCTCGTGCCAGCTGTCGTCGGCGCCGCCGGCCGCCAGACCCGTGGTGAAGTTTGGCCCGATATAAGGGNNAGGTAGTCGACATAGACGAACACCTTGTCGATCGGCATGAACGAGGCACCGACCACCCATTGTCGGCTGTCGCGGAAGGCCGCCACATTTTTGTCCAGCATTCCGAAGTCGGTGTAGACCTTGACGTCGCGCAACGGACCCCAGTCGCCGACGGCGTAGCTCAGGTTGGCGGTATACACGTTGCCGCGCACCGCAACCTGGTAGGGAAAGTCGTAGGCGCCCATCATGACGATACGAGGATCCTGCCCCGGCGGGTTCTCGACGCTGTTCACGTAACGCGTGGCCTGGAGCATGACGCCCCAGGGACCGTGTTTGCCGGTGTAGTGCAGTGCACCGGCGCGGCGGGGGNNGCGACAGGCCGAACTCGCTGCTCGTCGCATCGCCATGATCGACGCTGTAGGCCGCGCGGCCGACCACGATATCACGCTCGCGGTTGCGGACCACGCCGTCCTCGACGATGTTGTATGTGTAACGCGCGCTACTCTCGCTGTCGCCGCTCCAGTGGCCGCCGTCGCGCACGTAATAGCCCACCTGCAGATTCCAGGGACCTGCCTTGTGCAGCAGCTTGCCGCCGAGGTTGTAGCTGTCCTCCAGTCCGACGTAGTAGGCCATCGAGAAAAAGTAGTTGTGCGATGCGAACGGCAGGATGCCGAACGGGATCGGATTCACGCCGAGATGTACCTGGGTGCCCTCGCCGATGCGGCGGCCGACCCAGGCGTGATGCAGGAAGTGCGTCTCCTGGCCGCCGCGGTAGCGGTAATACCGATACTGCGCCGAGGCCAGCCATGGCCCGCGGTCATAGCCTACTTCGATTCGCGCGGTGTCCAGATCGATGAGGCCCTTGCCGTCGTAATTGGCGTCCCAATCCTTGTACACGTAGTTGTAACGCAGCNNCCCCGCCGAGACGAATGCCGTCGCCAAGATCGAAGCCGACGGCGGTGTCCGTCGCAAGGATGGCGATCGCGAGGACGCCAAGTTGATAGGTGGGGCGGTTGCGGTTTGGCATGGCGCCTCCTGTGTGCTCGTCGACGCGGACGCTCAGCGCACCGTGTGCAGGAAATGCAGGTGGCGCTCGTAGTGATCGAGGATATCGTTGATCACGTCGGCGCTGCTCCAGCCCGTAATGTCGTAGTCCTGGCCGCCTTCGCGCAGGTGCACCTCGGCGCGATAATATTTCAGTTCCTCCGCGCGCCGCGGCCGGGTGTCGCGCAGCACGAAGGACGGCGGTTCGTACGGGCGTGGATGCACCGAATAGAAGAAGTCGATCTCGTCGCCGTGACGCACCTCGATCCAGGCCTTGCCCTCCTCGTCCTCGCCGACGTGGGCGTCCAGGTTCTGCTTTTTCAATTCCTCGGCGACCTCGGTCAACGCCGGCTTGACGACCGCCTGGACAAACCGGTCCACTTCGGCGCGGTCGGGCTGGTGGATCACATTGGCCAGACGGGACTGCCAGCCGCGCGCCGCGTACGACCCACGCGGCATCACGCGCGCACGGCGCAGGCTCAGGCGCTTGACGGCCTCGATACGCAGCGCGCGGACCAGGCCCCAGCACATCAGGATCATGATCACTGCGAACGGCAGGGCGCTGGCGATGGTCGCCGTCTGCAGCGCCTGCAGGCCACCGGCCAGCAGCAGCGCTGCCGCGACGATACCTTCGACCACGGCCCAGAAGATGCGCTGCCAGACCGGCGATTCCGCTTCGCCGCCGGAGGTCAGCATGTCCACGACCAGCGAACCCGAGTCCGACGAGGTCACGAAAAATGTGATCACCAGCAGTGTCGCCAACAACGAGGTAATGCTCGACAGCGGCAGTTGCTCGAGGAATTTGAACAGTGCGACCGAGGTGTCCGCCGCGACCGCATCTGCCAGCTCGCCGATGCCCTGCATCAGAATCATGTGGATCGCGGTATCGCCAAAAAAGGTCAACCACATGAACGTGAAGCCGACCGGCACCAATAGCACCCCGACGACGAACTCGCGGATGGTGCGCCCGCGCGAGACGCGCGCGATGAACATGCCGACGAACGGCGACCAGGCGATCCACCAGCCCCAGTAGAACAGCGTCCAGCCGCCGATCCAACTGGTTGGCTCGTAGGCGTGCAGGTTGAAGGTCATGCTGAACAGGTTGGACAGGTAATTGCCGGTGTTCTGCACCAGGGTCTGCAGCAGGAAGACAGTCGGTCCGGCGACGAGCACGAATACCAGCAGGATGACGGCGAGTACGATGTTCAGTACCGAGATGCGCCGGATCCCCGCGTCCAGACCGAGGGCCACCGACAACGTGGCGATCGCGGTGATCGCGGCGATCAGGACGACCTGGATCGGGACACCGACCGGCACATCGAACAGATAGTTCAGGCCGGCATTCACCTGGATCACGCCGAAGCCGAGCGAGGTGGCCACGCCGAATAGCGTGCCCAGCACGGCGAAGATGTCCACCGCATGCCCAATCGGCCCGTAGATACGCTCGCCGATCAGCGGATACAGCGCCGAGCGGATGGTCAGTGGCAGATTGTGACGGAAGGAGAAATACGCCAGCGACAGCGCCACGACCGCGTAGATCGCCCAGGCGTGTACGCCCCAGTGGAAAAAGGTGATGCGCATCGCGTCGCGCGCCGCCGCGGCCGTGCCGCCCTCGCCCACCGGCGGGCTCACGTAATGCATCACCGGTTCGGCCACGCCGAAGAACATCAGGCCGATGCCCATACCGGCCGAGAACAGCATCGCGAACCAGGAGGTGTAGCTGTAGTCCGGCTCGCTGTGGTCGGGGCCGAGCTTGATGCGGCCGTAACCCGACACCGCCAGTATCACGACGAACACCAGGAAGCCCGCCACGGTGAGCACATAGAACCAGCCGGCCGTGTGGGTAATCCAGTTCTGAGCGGCGGTGAACACGCCGGACGAGGCGTCCGGATAAAGGCTAGCCAAGCCCACGATGACCAGGGTCAACACACCCGAGAGGATGAAGACCGGGGGGTTGATCTGTACGCGCCAGGGGGATTTGCGGGTCCCCTGCGATGGGTCCATTACCTCTCCTTGGTTTTGTTTTGCTGTCTTGTGCCGGCGAATTCCCGTCAGCGAAACGCGTGCCGCTAGCCATCATAATAGTTCTTGAACGCATCAAGGCTACCCGACAGATTGGATGCGTTACAGAATAAAACCTGCTCGAACGCCGCCTGGGCGAAAAATGCGCTGGCACGTTTCAGGATCTCGTTCGCTCGGTGCAGCGCCTTGTTCTCGCGTTCGAATCCTTTACGCGCTGGTGCTCGAGCGTCGGTCATACTTCTAAACCCAGGCCAGCACGCTCTGCGGCGCACAGCCGGTCAGGCTCGATCCTCTCAAGAAAAACGCCCTCTCGAAATCCGGGTCAGTTTGAACCGACTGGCTTGCCTCACGGCAAGGGCGGCAACAATGACGATCTGCCGAAATGACAAAGGGGACTTGNNCTGGGGTTTTGCTAAATGTGCGGCGTGACGGGAGGCAGTACCGAAGCCGCGGCCGCCTCGACCGTGACAATCTCGAACGTCATGGTGTCCAGGTCGGCCATGACGTAGGTGGGCGGGTTGCCGACGCCGCCGACGGTGCCGGGGTTGACTAGCCAGGTGTGGCCGCCCTTGACGGTGGCCACCTGCGAGATGCTGGATTTGTGGTCGTGGCCGCAGCATACGAGGTCGTAGTCGCCGGTGCAGGCGAGCGCCTGCGCGTAATGCGGGTAGTGCACCAGGAACAGGTTGCGGTCGGCCAGGGTGAAGGCCGCGTCCTGCCCATGGTAGCGGATCACGCTGTTCGGCTCGGCAGCGAGCCGACTCATGTTGTAGAGGTCGCCGGTGTTGTTGCCGTGGATGACGTGCACCGGCAGTTCGTATTTCTGCAGCACGCGCAGCGTGGTCGGCGCGACCACGTCGCCGCAATGCAGCACCGCTTCCGCCCCGTGCGCCTTGGCGTGCTCGACCGCCGCGCCCAAGAGGCGCCGGTTGTCATGCGAGTCTGAGAGGATGCAGACTTTCATTTGCTTACAAGACTCAAGATTAAAGATTCAAGAAGGCTCGGCAGGCGTATCTTGACCCTTGCATCTCAGAAAGCCGGCTTGTCCTTGGCGTTGCGGTAACGCTCGACGCCGGCGAGGATCTCGGCGCGGGCGTCGTCGATGCCGACCCAGCCTTCGACCTTGACCCATTTTCCGTCTTCGAGATCCTTGTAGTGCTCGAA
>DONB01000142.1 GCA_003510325.1 Thiobacillus sp.
CCATCGAGTCCATGCTGTTCGGCGACTTCTTCGGCAGGGCAATCTACGTCGCCGACCGCCATCCGGTGATGCACGAACTCAACCAGCATTTCCACGGTGCCGCCGCGATGGGCCTGCATGCGGTGGTGACGCTGCCGTTCTGGCTGGCGGTGGCGGGCGTGGGGCTGGCGGCGTTCTTCTACCTCAAGCGCCCGGACATTCCGGCAGCAATCGCGCAGCGCTTCAAGTTCCTGCACCAGATGTTGCTCAACAAGTACTGGTTCGACGAGCTCTACAGCTGGATGTTTGCCAGGGGCGCACGCTTTTTCGGCGGTTTCCTGTGGCGGCGCGGCGACCAGAACGTGATCGACGGCTTCTTCGTCAACGGCACGGCGCACCTGGTCGAACGCTTCTCGCGCCTGGTCAAGGCCTTCCAGTCCGGCTACATCTATCATTACGCGTTTGCCATGCTGATCGGGGTGTTCGCCCTGGTGACCTGGTTCGCGCGGCTCAACTAGAACGATAACCATGTTCGGACAGGCCATCCTCTCTCTCGTCATCTGGGTCCNNGGGATTCATCGTCGCGATCCCGCTGGTCACCGGCTTCGACACCGGCACCTCGGCGATGCAGTTCGTCGAGAAGGCGGCGTGGATCCCGGCGTTCAACATCCACTACCACCTCGGCGTCGACGGCATCTCGATGCCGCTGATCCTGTTGAACAGCTTCATCACAGTGCTGGTCGTCATTGCCGGCTGGCAGGTGATCCAGGACAAGGTCGCGCAATACATGGCGGCCTTCCTCATCATGTCGGGCCTCATCAACGGCGTGTTCGCCGCGCTCGACGGCATCCTGTTCTATGTCTTCTTCGAAGGCATGCTGATTCCGCTGTACCTGATCGTCGGCGTGTGGGGCGGCCCGAACCGCGTCTATGCTGCGTTCAAGTTCTTCCTCTACACNNATCATCGGCATCTGGGGCGGCGCCAACCGGATCTACGCCGCCTACAAGTTCTTCCTCTACACCCTGCTCGGTTCGCTCCTGATGCTGGTGTCGATGATCTACCTGTATTTCCAGTCGGGCGGCAGCTTCGACATCCAGACCTGGCATACCACCACGCTCGGGATGACCGCGCAGACGCTGATGTTCTTCGCCTTCCTGCTCGCCTTCGGGGTCAAGGTGCCGATGTGGCCGGTGCATACCTGGCTGCCCGACGCCCACGTCGAGGCGCCCACCGGCGGCTCGGTGGTGCTGGCCGCGATCACCCTGAAGGTCGGCGCCTACGGCTTCCTGCGCTTCATCCTGCCGATCCTGCCGGATGCCAGTGCGGAACTCGCCTGGTTCGTCATCACGCTGTCGCTGATCGCCGTGGCCTACATCGGCCTGGTCGCGCTGGCGCAGTCCGACATGAAGAAGCTCATCGCCTATTCGTCGATCGCGCACATGGGCTTCGTCACCCTCGGCTTCTTCATGTTCAGCCCGCTCGGCCTCGAAGGCGGACTGGTGCAGATGATCTCGCACGGCTTCGTCTCGGCCGCGCTGTTCCTCTGCATCGGCGTCATGTACGACCGCCTGCATTCGCGCCAGATCAAGGACTACGGCGGGCTGGTCAACAAGATGCCGGTGTTCGCCGCGTTCTTCATGCTGTTCGCCATGGCCAACGCCGGCCTGCCGGCCACCAGCGGCTTCGTCGGTGAATTCATGGTCATCATGGCCGCCGCCAAGGTCAATTTCTGGTTCGCCTTCGTCGCCGCCACCACGCTGATCTTCGGTGCTGCATACACGCTGTGGATGTACAAGCGCGTGGTGTTCGGAAAGGTCACCAACCCGCACGTCGAGGAAATGCGCGACGTCAACGCGCGCGAGATCCTGATCCTCGGCGCGCTCGCCGTCTGCGTGCTGGCCATGGGCCTGTATCCCAAGCCGTTCACCGATGTCATGCACGTGTCGGTGGTCGACCTGTTGGCGCACGTCGCCCAAAGCAAACTGCCTTAAGGTTCCATGATGAGCGACTTCCTCACGCAATTCGCCCCCGCGCTGCCCGAGATCTTCGTGCTGGCGATGGTGTCGCTGATCCTGGTGATCGACGCTGCCCTGGACGACAGCAAGCGCTACGTCGCCTATGTGCTGTCGCTCGCCACCGTGGTCGGTGCGGCCTTCCTCACTGCGCGCGATTTCTCCACCATGCCGGTGCTGGCGCTGGGCGGGCTGTTCATCGACGATCCGCTGTCGGATGTGCTGAAGCTCTTCCTTTATCTGAGCGTCGCGGTGGTGATGGTGTATTCGCGCGACTACCTGCGCCAGCGCGGGCTCTACAAGGGCGAGTTCTTCGTGCTGGCGCTGTTTGCGCTGCTGGGCATGATGGTGATGGTGTCGGCCAGCCATTTCCTGACGCTGTATCTCGGTCTCGAGCTGCTGTCCTTGTCCCTTTACGCCATGGTCGCCCTGCAGCGCGATTCCAGCGTGGCGACCGAGGCGGCGATGAAATATTTCGTCCTGGGCGCGCTGGCGTCCGGCATGCTGCTCTACGGCATGTCGATGGTCTACGGCGTCACCGGGTCGCTGGCGCTGGGCGACATCGCGCAGAACCTGACCGACGGCACCGACCTGCGCATTCCGCTGGTGTTCGGCATCGTCTTCATCGTCGCCGGCCTGGCGTTCAAGCTCGGGGCGGTGCCGTTCCACATGTGGGTGCCCGACGTCTACCATGGCGCGCCGACCGCGATGACACTGTTCATCGGCTCCGCCCCCAAGATCGCCGCCTTCGCCTTCGTCGTGCGCATCCTCGGCCAGGGGCTGGAATCGCAGGTGGCCGAATGGCGCGACATGCTGGTGATCCTGGCGGTGCTGTCGATGGCGGTCGGCAACATCGCGGCCATCGCGCAGAGCAACCTCAAGCGCATGTTCGCCTACTCGACCATCTCGCACATGGGCTTCATGCTGCTGGGCATCCTGGCGGGCTCGCAGAACGGCTACGGCAGCGCGATGTTCTACGTGCTGGTGTATGCGCTGATGAGTCTGGGCGGCTTCGGCATGATCCTCCTGCTGTCGCGCGCCGGTTTCGAGGCTGATCAGCTCGACGACTTCAAGGGCCTCAACCGCCGCAGCCCGTGGCTGGCTTTTCTGATGCTGCTGCTGATGTTCTCGATGGCTGGCGTCCCGCCCACGGTCGGCTTCTACGCCAAGCTGTCGGTGCTGCAGGCGGTGGTCGAGATCGGATACGTATGGCTGGCGGTGGCGGCAGTGCTGTTCTCGCTGGTCGGCGCCTTCTACTACCTGCGCATCGTCAAGCTGATGTACTTCGATACCCCGCACGACACCGAAGCGATTTCCGCTTGTCCCGATGCCCGTGTCATCATGTCGGCCAACGGGCTGGCCGTGCTGGCGCTCGGCATCCTGCCGCAACCGCTGATGGCCGTGTGCGTATACGCCGTCGGCGCGTCGTTTTAGACTTGCGCTTTTGAACCAATCCGTGCCGGAGCAGGTCTGCTCCGGCGTTGCCTGGCTTTTCGGAATCACCGTGAATTTCTCTACCTCCCTGCTGCTGATCCTGGCGTTCATCGCCGCCAACCTGCCGTTCCTGGTCGAGCGGATTTTCTTCGTCGCCAAGCCCAAGGCCGACAGCAAGTCCTTCGCCTGGCGGCTGCTTGAACTGGTCGTGATGTTTTTCATCGTCGGCGGCATCGCCATGCTGCTGGAAGGCAAGCTCGGCGACGTCCACAAGCAGAACTGGGAGTTCTATGCGGTCAACGCCTCGCTGTTCGTGGTGTTTGCCTACCCGGGCTTCGTCTACCGTTATCTGTGGCGTCGACGCGGGGCGTAAGCGAAATGGACACGATTGAATTCATGCTGCGAGACGACCACGTCGCGCTCTGCGACCTGCTCAAGCTTGCCGGCATCGCCGACAGTGGCGGGCAGGGCAAGCTCATGATCGCCAACGGCGACGTGACCGTCGACGGCAAGCCTNNCGGGTGGTGGCGGCCGCGGCCTAGAGAAAACAGAAGTAGAAGCGGCCGGAATCGAACTCCACCGTCAGCCGCGCGCCGCGGTTCTCCGCATAGTCCCACGACCCCTTGGTGGCGCAGCCTGCATGGCATTCGCTCACCCCCGCAGGCGATTCGAGATCGCGTTCGCGGTCGTACCAACTCAACAACATCGTCTCGTCGCCCAGCTGCTGCTGGGCGATTGTCGTCGCCAGCGTCAGCGCCGAGTTGAAGCCGAGGCCGAGCTCAGCACTATCCAGACGCAGGGTTCTCACGGCGCCGAATCCGTCAAGGCTTTCAATGCGTAGAGCATATCCAGCGCCGCCTTGGGGGTGAGCGCATCGGGATCGAGCTCGCGCAGCTGGTCGAGTGCGGGGTGGGGCGGCGGTTCGTCGTTGGGCAGATGGGCGGCGAACAGGTCGCCCTGTGGGCCGGGCTGCAGCTGCGCGTCCTCGAGTTCGCGCAGGTGACGGCGCGCGGCGTGGATCACCGGGCTCGGCACGCCGGCCAGGCGCGCGACCTGGATGCCGTAGCTCTGCGAGGCCGGACCTTCCTCCACCGCGTGCAGGAACACCAGGTCGGCGCCGTGCTCCTTGGCGTCGAGATGCACGTTGGCGAGCTGGCGGAATTCCTGTGCCAGTTGAGTCAGCTCGAAATAGTGGGTGGCGAACAGGGTGAACGCGCGGGTGGCGGTAACCAGATGGCGCGCCACGGCCCAGGCCAACGCCAAGCCATCAAAAGTCGACGTCCCGCGGCCGATTTCGTCCAGTAGTACGAGACTGTTGGCGCTGGCATTGTGCAGGATGTGCGCGGTCTCGGTCATCTCGACCATGAAGGTCGAACGGCCGCCCGCCAGATCGTCGGACGCGCCGATGCGGGTGAAGATCTGATCGACGTCGCCGATCCTGGCCGAATTCGCGGGGACCCACAGGCCGCAGCAGGCCATAAGCGTCACCAGCGCCACCTGTCGCATGTAGGTCGATTTGCCGCCCATGTTGGGGCCGGTGATCAAGAGCATCTGGCGGCTGCGGGTCAGGCTCACGTCGTTGGGTATGAAGTGCGCCTCCTGTGCCTCGACCACCGGATGGCGGCCGCCGCGGATGACGATGCCCGGCTCCTCGCCGTATTCGGGCGGATTGAGCCTGAGCGTGCCGGCACGCTCGGCCTGGCTCGCCAGCACGTCGATTTCGGCGAGCGCCGCGGCAATCGCAAGCAGGTCCGGCACGTGCGGCGTCAGCGAGTCGAGCAGCGCGTCGAACAGCGTCTTCTCGCGCGCCAGTGCGCGGTCCTGTGCCGACAGCGCCTTGTCCTCGAAGGCTTTCAGTTCCGGCGTGATGTAGCGCTCGGCATTCTTCAGCGTCTGGCGCCGGCGGTAATCGTCGGGGACCGGCGTCTTGTCCGCCTGCGCGCGACTGACCTCGATGTAGAAGCCGTGCACCTTGTTGTATTCGACCTTGAGGGTGGCGATGCCGGAGCGCGCGCGCTCGCGGGTTTCCAGTTCCAGTAGGAAAGCGCCGGCGTCGCGCGTCAGCGCGCGCAGCTCGTCGAGGTCGGCGTCGTAACCGTCGGCGATCACGCCGCCTTCGCGCAGCACGCTGGCGGGCTCGGGCTGGATGGCGCGCGCCAGCAGGGTATGCAGGTCGGGACGGGCGGCGAGGGCGGTTTGCAGGGCTGAAAGGCGCGCGCGGTCGTCCGGCAGGACAGCCGCGATCTCGGGCAGCAGGGCGAGCGTATCGCGCAGGCCGGACAGGTCGCGTGGTCGCGCGTTCCTCAACGCGATGCGGCCGCTGATGCGCTCGACGTCGGCGCAGCTTTTCAGCAGCCGGGTGAGCGCGGNNGGCAGCGGTGTCGGGCAACTCGGCCAGCACGCCGATGGCGTCGCGCCGCCGGGTCAGGATTTCGCGGTCGCGCAGCGGATGGTGCAGCCAGTGGCGTAGCAGTCGCGTGCCCATGCCAGTGGCGGTGGTGTCGAGCACCGACAAGAGCGTCGGCGCCGCTTCGCCGCGCAGGGTCTCGGTGAGTTCGAGGTTGCGCCGGGTGGCGGCATCGAGCTGCACGAAGTCGCTGTCGCGCTCGGCGCAGATGGACTGGATGTGCGGCAGCGCGGTGCGCTGGGTGGTCTGGATGTAGTCGAGCAGGGCGCCTGCGGCGGCAATCGCCAGCGGCAGGGNNCAGCCGGGTCTGCGCGCCGGTCGAATCGAACTGCCACGGCGCCAGCCGGCGCACCGCGCAGCTTGCACCTTCGAGGGCGAAATCATCGGGCGCCAGGATTTCCGCCGGCCGCACCCGCGCCAGCAGGGCGGGCAGGGCGGAGGCATGGATTTCGGTGACCTGGAAGCGTCCGGCGGCGAGGTTGAGCCAGGCTACGCCGAGTGTTTCTGCACCCGGTGCGACCGCAAGAATCAGCGTGTCGCGCGTTTCATCCAGCAGCCCGGAATCGGTCAGCGTGCCCGGCGTGACGATGCGTGCCACCTGCCGTTCGACCGGACCCTTGCTGGTGGCGGGATCGCCTACCTGCTCGGCGATCACGACCGATTCGCCCAGCTTCAGAAGCCGCGCCAGGTACTGTTCGGCACTGTGGTAGGGCACGCCTGCCATCTTGATCGGGCTGCCGGCCGAGGCGCCGCGCGTGGTGAGCGTGATGTTCAGCAGCCGCGCGGCTTTTTCGGCGTCGTCGTAGAACAGCTCGTAGAAGTCGCCCATGCGGTAGAACAGCAGCATGTCGGGATGCTGCGCCTTGATGCCCAGGTACTGCTGCATCATCGGCGTGTGGGCAGTGGAGTCCTTGGCGATCGACATGGACGAACGGGCGTCGGAATCAGACCTTCAGCTCGGGCGGCAGGTGCGGGGCGATGACCTGCAGCATCTGGCCGAAGATTTTCGGGGTGGCGGCGACGATGTTGCCGGATTCGAGAAAGCCTTCGTCGCCCATGAAATTGCCGACCAGGGCGCCGGATTCCTGCGCGATCAGGCTGCCCGCCGCGAGGTCCCAGGGCTTCAGGTGCATTTCCCAGAAGCCGTCGTAGCGGCCGCAGGCGACGTAGGCGAGGTCGAGCGCGGCGGAGCCGGGGCGGCGCAGGCCGGATGTGGCTTTCATCATGTCGCGGAACATGTTGAGGTAGGCCTCGGCGAAGCTGAAATCGCGGAAGGGGAAGCCGGTGCCGATCAGGCATTCGGAGAGCTTCGCGCGCTTGCTGGCACGGATGCGGCGGTCGTTGAGCATGGCGCCGCGGCCGCGGGTGGCGGTGAAGAGTTCGTTGCGCGCAGGGTCGTAGACGACGGCCTGGGTGATCTGGCCCTTGTGCTTCAGCGCGATGGAGACCGAATACTGCGGGAGGCCATGGAGGAAATTGGTGGTGCCGTCGAGCGGATCGATGATCCACTGATAGTCCTCGCCGTTCTTGGCGTCGGCCGAGCCAGACTCCTCTGCTAGAATCCCGTGGTTTGGGTAGGCGTCGAGCAGGGTTTCGATGATGGCGCGTTCGGCCATCTGATCGACTTCGGTCACGTAATCGCGATCCTGCTTGCTCCGCACGGTGAGCTGGTCGAGGTCGAGCGAGGCGCGATTGATGATCGCCCCGGCTTTGCGAGCGGCTTTCACCGCCGTATTGAGCATGGGATGCATGGTGTCTGGCTACGGATTCAAAGAACGAACCGCTATTTTACTTGATGACATCGACTTGATGACGCAGGCCGACCCGAAACTTCTCGCCAATATCCGCATCGTGCTGACGCGTACCAGCCACCCCGGCAACATCGGTGCGGCGGCGCGGGCGATGAAGACGATGGGCCTGTCGCAGCTGGTTCTCGTCGAACCCGCCGTGTTCCCCAACAGCCAGGCCGACGCGATGGCTGCGGGCTCGACCGACCTGCTGGCGCAGGCGCGAGTGTGCGCCACGCTGGCCGAGGCGCTGGCCGACACCACGCTGGCGCTGGGTGTGTCGGCGCGCCGGCGCGACATCGTGTCCGAGGTGCTGACCCCGCCCGAAGCGTCGATCCGTTTACTGAGTGAGGCGCAGGCCGGCCCGGTGGCGCTGGTATTCGGCAACGAAACCAGCGGGCTGTCGAACGAGGAACTGAGCCTGTGCCAGGGGCTGGTCACGATCGCCGCCAACCCCGATTACAGCTCGCTCAACCTGGCCGCCGCGGTGCAGGTGCTGAGCTACGAGATCCGCCAGGCCTGGCTGGGGCATGCGTCATGGCCGCAGCCCGAGATGGACGCGGCAACCGGGGATGAGATTGAGAAATTCTACGGCCATATGGAAACCGCGCTGGCCGAGCTGGAATTCCTCAACCCCGGCTCGCCTGGCAAGCTGATGCTGAAACTGCGGCGGCTGTTCGCGCGCACCCGGTTGGCGAAGGAGGAAGTGAACATTCTGCGCGGCATCCTGACCGCCGCCCAGGAGGCTCAGCAGCGTGCGAACCGGGCACGGAACCGCGATGCGGAATAGTTGACTAAATTACTGGGAAATAGCATCCTCAAGCGCATGAAACTGCTCAGCCAACTCAAGGAAGACATCGCCGTCGTATTCGACCGCGACCCGGCCGCGCGCACGACCTTCGAGGTCGTCACCACCTATCCCGGCTTCCATGCCATGGTCATTCACCGCCTGGCCCACAAGCTGTGGCGCATGCAGTGGAAATGGCTGGCGCGCTTCACCTCGCATATCGGGCGCTGGCTCACTGGCATCGAAATCCACCCCGGCGCCACCATCGGCCGCCGCGTCTTCATCGACCACGGCATGGGCGTGGTGATCGGCGAAACCGCCGAGATCGGTGACGATTGCACCCTCTATCACGGCGTGACGCTCGGCGGCACCTCGTGGAACAAGGGCAAGCGCCACCCCACCCTGAAGCCCGGCGCGGTGGTGGGGGCGGGCGCCAAGATCCTCGGCCCGATC
>DONB01000209.1 GCA_003510325.1 Thiobacillus sp.
CCGCCTCGCCCACCGCGCCCGCGCCCTGGAAGTGACCAAACTGCCGGAACAGGCCACCGCCGGCGCACCGCGCGGCCGGGCCGGCTTCAAACCCGACGTCATCGAAGGCGGCGGCGGCGCGCCACGCCCCGCTGCGGTCTCGGCCGCCAACGACACCCGCGAACTGCCCCTGCTGGGCAAGATCGCCGCCGGCACCCCCATCGCCGCCATCCAGCACGAGCAGGAGCGCCTGTCGGTGCCCGAATCCATGCTGGGCAAGGGCGATCATTACCTCCTCGAGATCGAGGGCGACTCGATGATCGAGGCCGGCATCCTGAACGGCGATCTGGTGGTCATCCGTCGCGGCGACACGGCCAACAACGGCGAGATCGTCGTGGCCTTGGTCGAGGGCGAAGAGGCCACGTTGAAGCGTCTGCGTCGCAAGGGCGGCTCCATCGCCCTGGAACCCGCCAACCGCAACTACGAGACCCGAATCTTCGGCCCCGACCAGGTCGAGGTTCAGGGCAAGCTGGTCGGCCTCATGCGCCGCTATCACTGACGTCCGGATCCGGCTGACGCGCCCAGGGTCGATCCCCGCGCACGTCGGCCGTCCACACCGCCTTCCAGCGGTCCGATCCGTCGCGCCACAGCTCCACCGCCCCGCCGCGCGTGAAATCAACGCCGTCGACCACGAGACGGCCGTCGCATGAGGCTGGCAGGGCGACGACCGCAGCCCGCACGCTGACGACGGACGCCGCCCGACACAGGTCGGTCATCTGATCCGTGTCGGGCGCGCCCCGCCCCCACCACAGGTCGACCGGCCCGGCTTCCGGCGTCTCCGGCCGACAGGAAGACCGGTCGCACGTCCAGCCCGCCTCCGGCCGATCCGCCGTCGTCAGGCCCCGCCGCCGCGACCACAGATCGACGGCGAAGGCGCGCACGCCGGGCCGGATCACGACAGCCTCCACCTGGCGATGAAAGGCGGCGTTGGTCCCCCCGTCTCCGATCCAGAGATCCGGCGTCGGCGCCCTGGGCCAGACCAGAACCGCCGCCGCAAGCGGCAGGCCCAGCCACCTCAGCCGCCCCTGCCACAGACAGACGAACAACACCCCCAGAAAGGCGATGGGCAGAACATAGTCCGGCGCGCTAGCCACTGTCCGCACCGCGCCCGGCAGACGGGCGGTCCAGCCCCCGATCGCCAGCATCAGATCGACGCCCCACCCCGCCACGGACAGGAAAGGCCCGCCAAGGCCCAAGGGCTCCAACGCCGCTCCCAGAGCCAGAGCCGGCATCAGGACGAAATCCGCGACCGGCGCCGTGCCCAGATTGGCAAGAAGCCCGTACATGGCCGTGCGGTTGAAATGCTGCATGGCGAACGGCCCGGTCGCCAGTCCCGCCACGACGCTGGCCGCCACCGCCGCCGTCAACCAGCCGCCGAACCTCTGCGCCGCCACGATCGGCCAGGGCGCCGAAATCTCTCGCATCCGCTGCGGCCAGACCTCGACCAGGGCCACCAGGGCCGCCGTGGCCGCAAAGGACATCTGAAAGCCCGGCGTGACGATGGCCTCGGGCTGGATGGCCAACACCACAAAGGCCGCCACAGCCAGGCCATGCATCGTCACCGCCTGCCGATCCAGCAGTATGGCCAGAAAGGCGATGGAGGCCGTGATCGCCGCCCGCTCGGCCGGCGGNNCGCCAGCCACGGCCAGGCCGCCACGCCCAGTCGGGCCGCGAAAAAGACGAAGCCGCCGACGATGGCCATGTGCAGGCCCGACACCGACAGAATGTGCGCCAGGCCCGAATCCCGCATCACGTCCATGTCCTCCTGGCTGATCCAGGTCTCATGGCTGGTGGTCATGGCCGCCGCGATCCCGCCCGTCCGTTCGCCCAGCCGCGCCACGATCCTTTCGGCCAGGGCGTAGCGGGCGCTGTTCACCGCCATTTCCAGGCGCAGCCGCCACGGCGCCGACGGCAGGTCGAGCCGTCGCGTCTCCCCCAGGGCGAAGGCGATCCCGCCCATGCCCTGGAAAAAGGCGTTGCGGCCGAAGTCATAGGCGCCGGGGCTGGCCGGCGCGGGNNCTTCGCCGGGCCGGGGCGGGTCGCCCCGCACCGTGGCCCTGAGCCGAACCGGCGTCTGGTCCGGCGCCAGCCCCCGAATCCAGACCGGCGCGACCACGATCCGCGCGCCCCTCTGGCCGGGGCTGTCCACATCCACCACCCAGGCCTCGATCACCGTCGCTTCGCCCAGGGCTGGAGCGATGGGCGCCGCCACCATCTCCGTGCGGATCTTGGCCGCCGCCAACCCTCCGGACAGACAGGCCAGCATCATCAGCGGCCAGGTCAGGCGCCGCGCCCATCCCCGTCGTCGCGCCGCCATCCAGCCCGCGCCGGAGACGATCGCCCCGAGCAGCAGCGGCCACAGGGCCGGCTCCGACCGCAGGGCGAAATAGATCGCCCCGCCTCCGCCAAAGGCCACCGGCGCCCACAGCCGCCATCTCAGCCTCTGCGCCGCAGCCTCGTCCTCCAACCAGGCCCGCAATCGCGCGCCGGGGGTAGGCTTTGTCGTCTCGGGGCGTATAAGGGCCTCGCTTACGGACCCTTCCCCCATGACCTCACCTTCCTCGACTGTCGTCACGCGCTTCGCCCCCTCGCCGACAGGCTATCTGCATATCGGCGGGGCGAGAACCGCCTTGTTCAACTGGCTGTACGCCAAACGACACGCAGGACGTTTCCTGATCCGGGTCGAGGACACGGACCGCGAGCGGTCCACCGACGAGGCCGTCAAGGCCATCTTCGACGGGCTGAGCTGGCTGGAGCTGTTCGCCGACGAGGAACCGGTTTTCCAGTACAGCCGCGCCGACCGCCACCGCGAGGTGGTGGACCAGTTGCTTGAGACCGGCCACGCCTATCGCGATTTCACCACGGCCGAGGAAACCGGCCGACTGCGGGACGCCGCCAAGGCCGAACGTCGCGCCTTCGAGTCGCCGTGGCGCGACCGCGCGCCGACCGTCGACGACCTGGCCCTGCCTCACGTCGTGCGTTTTCGCCGCCCGCAATCCACGACCGTGACCGTGGCGGACGAGGTTCAGGGCGCGGTCAGTTGGTCGACGAACGACCTCGACGACCTGGTCCTTCTGCGCTCGGACGGGGCCCCGACCTACAATCTCGCCGTCGTGGTCGATGACCACGATATGGGCGTGACCCACGTCATCCGCGGCGACGACCACGTCAACAACACCCCGCGCCAGATCAACATCCTCAAGGCACTGGGGGCGACGGTACCGCAATACGCGCATCTGTCGATGATCCTCGGCGACGACGGCACCAAGCTGTCCAAGCGTCACGGCGCGGTGTCGGTGATGCAATATTCCGACGAGGGCTACCTGCCGGAAGCGGTGATCAACTACCTGGCGCGCCTCGGCTGGTCGCACGGCGACGCCGAATTGTTCAGCCGCGAACAGTTCGTGCAGTGGTTCGACCTCGACCACATCACCCCGTCGGCCGCACAGTTCAACACCGAGAAGCTGCGCTGGATCAACCAGCAGACCATCAAGGCGGCGGATGACGCGCGCCTGGCCGGACTCGTGCGCCCCTTCCTCGTGCGCAATGGGGCCGACCCGGACGACGGCCCCGACCTTACAGCCGTGTGTGCGCTGGTGAAGGAACGCGCCGCCACCATCGTCGAACTCGCCGACGCCGCCACGCTGTTCTACCGCACTCTGCATCCCACGCCCGAACTGCTGGCGCAGCACGTCACGCCCGAGGTGCTGCCGGCGCTGGCCGACCTGGCTGCACGATTCGCATCATTGACCTGGGAACGCATCGCCATCAGCGCCGCCTTCAAGGAAACCCTGGCCGCCCACGGCCTGAAAATGCCGAAGCTGGCGATGCCGGTGCGCGTGCTGGTGACCGGCGAGCCGCAGACCCCGGCGATCGACGCCACGCTGGAACTGATCGGCAGGGACAAGGTAGTCGCGCGTCTGAAAGCGGCGCTGCAGGCCGCACAAGCCTGATCGATTCCGCTATAATGCGCGCTGTTTTTCGCCGGCGTAGCTCAGTTGGTAGAGCAGCGCATTCGTAATGCGAAGGTCGTCAGTTCGATTCCGATCGCCGGCACCAGTAATACCAAGGGGTTAGGCTTTTTGCCTAGCCCCTTTTTCTTTGTCGCGGCACACTGGTGGCACACTGCCAGGAAAAACCCCATCGAGCCACCCACCTTCCAGCCGCACACAGACGGCAACTTTGCGGCCTTTTTTCGCCCTCACTGTTCCGTGAGTGTGCCTTTTTTCTGATTGCGCGATACGTTTCGCTTTGCTTTCAATGGCTTGTGAATGCGTTTCTTCGCATTGACTATGCCTTGTTGCTAATTGTTGTGCCCTGTTCTATGCTTCGGCCAGTAGTTGAAAACAAGGAGCAACGATGGCGACAATACAGAAGCGCATCACCAGCAAGGGCACCGCATACCGGGTGATGATCCGATTGAAGGGGCACCCACCTGAGACCGCCACCTTTGACCGCCTGACCGATGCCCGCGAATGGGCGAACAAAACCGCAGCCGACATAAAGGCCGGGCGACACTTCGGCGCATCGAAGCGGCACACCCTGAGCGAGTTGATAGAGCGGTACACGGCACAGAAGAAGGACACCCTGAAAAGCTGGCGGGATACCGAGCGCCACCTGTCCCTGTGGCTGCGCCTCCTGGGCGACTGTCAGCTTGACCACATCACCCCGGCCCGCGTAGCCGAGGGGCGCGACAAGCTGCTGGCCGAGACCACCGTCAGAGGCAAGCTGCGCCACGCCGGCACCGTCACCCGCATCATGGCCGCTCTGTCCAGTTGCCTCGCCTACGGCGTCAAGGAATTGCAATGGCTCAACAACAACCCCACCGAGAAGGCCAGCAAGCCGGGGCACAGCCAGGCCCGCGTTCGGTTCCTGTCCGACGATGAGCGTACCGCCCTACTGAAAGCCTGCAAGGAATCGAGCAACACAGACCTTTATGCAGCCGTGGTGCTGGCGCTTACCACTGGCGCAAGGAAGTCGGAAGTAATGGGGCTGCGCTGGCCGCAAATAGACTTCAAGGCCCGCGCCATCAGCTTGCGCCAGGGCGAGACCAAGAACAACGAAGCCCGCACCCTGCCCCTTGTGGGCGAGGCTTTCACCCTGCTGCAAGAGCGGGGCAAAGTTCGCAACCTAAAGGATGACCGCGTGTTCCCCACCACCGCCAGGGCCACAAAGGCAACGATGCTGGATCTTCGTACCCCTTGGGAAACGGCAGTCGAGCGGGCAGGCCTGGGGCATTACGAGGGCGAGGGAAAGAAACGGAAATTCGTCCCTGACTTCCGCTGGCACGATCTGAGGCACACCACCGCATCCTATCTGGCGATGCAAGGGGTAAGCCCGCTCGAAATATCGAAGATTCTCGGGCACAAGACAATGGCAATGGTGAGCCGATACAGCCACCTGTCACCGGGGCGCATGGTTGAGCTTGGCGACAAACTGGCCGAGCGCATGGGGTTGAATTGACGAGTAAAAGCGGGCCGGCGAGGCGCGGTAACGCATCGACCAGCCCTGACCGCAATCAGTTTTCGAGGACCCGATCATGGCCAAGAGGAACGGTAGCACACCCCAAGACCATCACCAGGGCATGGCGATGCTTAATTATTTCGAGTCACTTACGCCGGACGAAAAGCAAGTTTACATCGCCGAGTGTGAGCCGCATCTCGCTGCAGCGCTTCGCAAGTGGCTGGTGGACAGACCAACTAGCGGCAACAGGGCGAAGGAGATCAAGCCGAAGCCGGCAAAGGAACTGATCGTCCTCGATTTCAAGCCATACGACATACTCGATGACCTCGATCGGTTGCGCGCGATGGTCGAAGCCGGCGAGATTAGCGGGCTGGTCTTTGCCGCCAAATACACGAAACCGGGCGAGCGCCGTCATTTTTTCGGCGCGTCCGGGAGATACGCGGAAAACATTGATGAAGCGCTCGGGGCGACTGCGATGTTGCAACGTGATCTCATGCGGATGTAACGGCCATGTACAAAGACACTTTTCAGTACCCACCTCGCGTCAATTCGGAGTCATCCCTCCTAACCGCTCCTGTACCGCCAGAGATTGCTGCCGAGATGCGCCGCAAGGAAGAGATGGTCGAGCGGGCGCGCATTCTTGTCCTGGATGTTTGGCTTGAGGCGTATAAGGCGGGTGATCTCACGCTGGAAAAGCTGTGCAGGAAGTCGAGGCAAGCGCTTATTCGGGTTCCAGAGGGCCACCGTCAACGTGCCCTTGGCCAAATGCTTGACGCTGCCTTAATGGCGAATGTGCCGCCAAGGCAGCGCGGAAACAAGGGCGAGCCTTATACGCTGAGGGACTTGGCAGTAAAAATGGTTGATATAGCCCATGACGAGCACGGCCTCACGCTTGCGCGAGGTGACAAAGAAACCGCATTCGGACGAGTTGTGGAAATTCTCACAGACCTTGGCGTAGGCGGTCTGTCACCCCGGCAGGTCGAAGACTGGTACTACCCAATCCCGAAGTAATAGCAATAGGGCGGGATTACTAACAAAACAGCATCGCCCAAAGTGACGGTCAACAAGCGGCAACCCACCGCGCCACTTGTCCACCGTCAACCAAAGGAGCAGCGATGCACACCACCACCGAAACCACCGCCCCGAATCGGGCACCCCTCCCGCCCGTCAAGCGCCTCGCCACCATCGAGCAAGTGCCGGCGATGTACCCATTCACCGCCGCCGCGCTCCGTGACCTGAAGTTTCGCGCACACGATCGCACCAACAGCCGGGGCGAAACCATCAAGGGCAACGGCACTGGGCCTGCCGGCGTATGGATTCAAATCGGCAGGAAGGTGCTGGTGGATCTGGACGCCTTCGAGGCCTGGATCGATTCCCACCGGGGGCAGTGACCCATGGCGCCCCAAGAAAAAGCCGCCAGCCCTGGCAGGGGCGAAGCGGCTAAGCACTGCACAATCAGCCCGCAGTATAGCAATGCCAGCATGGAAGCTAAAGCGGCATGGGTAAGCGCAACACCTGCCGCGCGAATCGGCGCATTGACCGCCAACCTCGACGCCCTGGCTGATACCAAGTTTTCGCTCGGAACCCTGGCGCAAATGGGAACGCTGGAGGAACTTGTAATCGCGGCACCTGGCGCACCAATAAACGAACAGGGCTTTCTTGATTTGCTGCTGAGCGATGGCCCGCAACTACCCGGCCACCCGGAACCCCTGCCCAACCTACCGGACGTGCTGCCGTTCGATTATGCGTATCTACCCAACGGGCTACGTGGCTTCGTGCGGGACATATCCGAGCGTATGCAATGCCCGCCAGACTTCCCCGCGGTGAGCGCGTTCGTGATGATGGCGGCGATCCTGGGGCGCAAGGTAGGCATTCGACCGATGCGGCGCAACGACTGGACGGTGATACCGAACCTTTGGGGCGTGGTTGTCGGCAATAGCGGCGTGATGAAATCCCCGGCCCTGAGTGCGGCGCTGTCACCCCTGAAAAAGCTACAGGCGCGAGAGTACGAAGTGTTCAACCTTGCGATGGCGGCATACGCGGAGCAGGCCGAACTTATCAAGCTGCAAAAGACGGTGAACAAATCCGAGGCCAAAAAGAAGCTGGCCAAGGATGCGACCGCAGACGTTAAGCGGTTACTCAAGCCGGATGAAGTCGAAGATGCGCCAGTCCTAAAACGATTCATCACCAACAACGCCAGTTATGAGGCGCTTGGCGAATTGATGATGGAGAACCCCACCGGCCTGCTGGTGGAAGCCGATGAGATTGTTGGGCTGCTGAAGGGGCTTGATGCAGGCGGGCAGGAGGTGGCGCGATCGTTCTATCTGACCGCAGCGGACGGCGACAAGGGTTACACGTTCGACCGCATCCTTCGCGGCAAGGGCCTGCATATCCCCNNAGTACGTGCGGCAGGCAACAGGGGGCGGGGCTGGTGCTGACGGCCTGCTGCAACGATTCAGCCTGATGGTTTATCCCGATGTATCGCCAGACTGGCGCGAGGTTGACCGCTACCCTGACAGTGTTGCCCGCCTGGCAGTAAGCCAATTGGCGGAACGGCTCGACAGCATGAACCCTGAGGACATAGGCGCCGAGGATGACCTATACGGCGGGGTTCCATTCCTGCGGTTCGATGCCGATGCACAGGATCTGTTTTCGGAGTGGCGCAAGACCTTGGAGCATCGGCTCAGGGCAGGCGATGAACACCCGGCCATCGTTTCGCACCTGTCCAAGTATCGAAAGCTGATCCCTTCGCTGGCACTGATAAACCATCTCTGCGACGTGCGGGACGGGGGAGCTGTCACTGAGGCCGCACTGCTACGCGCCATCGCCTTCAGTGAGTACCTGGAGAGCCACGCGCGGCGGATATACAGCCACGCAACCCGACCGGACATTGACGCAGCCAAGGCGCTTCTGAAGCGGCTGGCAGGCGGCAAGCTGTCAACACCGTTCAAGACCCGCGATGTATACATCAAAGGATGGACAGGACTTGAAACACCCCAGAAGGCACAGGCAGCCATCGATCTGCTACGTGAGTACAACCACCTCAGCGAGTACGAACTTGATACAGGCGGGCGACCGACGCGGATGTATCAGCCGAGGGCTTCGATATGAGTTACCTCGACAGGCTGAAGCAACTCGAAATGGGTGAAATTTTTCACCACACCCCGGAACCCGAACCGACAAAACCTGCAGAAGGGGCTTTTGATGGTTTTGTCGGTTCCACTCCGGGGGCATATGAAAATATTCACACCGAAAACGACGCCGACGAAACAGGGAACAAGGAGGATTTGATATTTCAAAAAGTCACCAGACCCCTACCGACAGAACCATCAAAAGGTATCGAGGATGAAGGGGCACACTTTCACTGGCGCGTGCATTTCACCGACTTCGCCCTGGACACGTACCACCACCCAAGCGCCACCCATTCCGAGGTAATGCGCCAGTATCCCGATGCGCTCGCAGCCGAACCTCTACCCGAACCACCCCGGCGCGAGTGGACGGCGGAGGAAGACGCCGATTGGCAAGCGGCTTGGGGCTGAGGCCCTGGCGGGAAAAGCGGGCGCATGTGGCGACGCATACCCTGAGCGGTGCGCGTACCGCACACGCCATCCCCTATCGTCACGGTCCCGCAATCGCCCTCGCACATGACATGAAACTGCTTTCTTACAACGACCTTGGTTTTCGCCTGAGCCTGAGCCGCGCCACCCTTGAGCGCATGGTCACGCGTGCAGAAATCCCGCCGCCTGTTCAGGTGTCATCGGGGGCTGTGCGGTTCATTGAAGACGAAATCGAGGCCTGGCTGGCGACCCGGCCGCGCACCAAGACCACCACCACCCACGAAAGGAAATGAAGATGAACCAACAGCCCACCCTGTCCACGATCAATGACCAGACGAAAATCCTTCAGTCTGACCTCGAAAAACTGCAGGCCAACCATGAGCAGATCGCGCTGAAGCTGGTCGCCAGCCCGGATGATCCAGATTTGCTGGAAGCCGAAGAGAAGTCTGCATTTGCGATCGGCGCCACCAAGCGCCGGATTGGCCTTTTCAATTCCGCGATCAAAGGCGCCCAGACCAAGGAAGCGCAAGACGCTGCCGCTGCAAAGCTGGCAACAGCCGTTGCGGCGCGCGATGAAGCGGTGCAACTGCTGGGGCGCCGTGTTGAGAACGCCCGGAAACTCGATGCCGCTTTGGCCGTGCTTGGTGGCCTGCTGCAAGAGCACGTCAGCCTGGGCGAGCAGACCGCCCACGCGGCCAAGGTCACACTCAAGAATGCCCGGCCCAATGCCAATCTGGATGACCTGCAAAGCCTCACCGCCACGGCACGCCTGAGCATCCTTGAGCCATTTACTCAAGCCCTGTATCACGCAGGTATCGACAAGGCTATCGGTCCCGGCGTGATAACCGTGCTGAACCACTCCACGCGGCTTTATGTTGAGGACGTGGCCACGAAGGCGTCCGGACGGCTGGCAGGCAGGTTGGATGCGGTGCTGAGAGGGGAAGCGTAATGATGGACGAAGCAACCGCCGCCGAAATCATGTTCGGCTCCAGTCCCGCACCGGCAGCGCCAGCACAGCGCTCCGCCGATGACATTGCCGCAGAACGAATGTACGGAACACCACCGGCCCNNTGCCCCCCCGCGCAGGATGAGCCGCACCGCCCGCACACCGAGAAGGAAATGCAGGCGATTCTCTACCCCGAACCGGAGAAGCCCGCCCCGCTGGCCGAACTTCCGCCCGAGGTGCAGGAGCTGCGCGACTTTCCCGAACGCCGCATGTTTGACGCACAGTCCATGCTGCGCGATGTAGTGCAGGATCTGACCGACGAGCAATGTGAGGCAGAAGGCATCGATCCTGCGGTCGCGCGCCAGGCTACAGCCGAGGTGCGGGAAGTGGCGGCCGACCTCGACCTCGGAGCACTGGACGTGCGTACCCTGCGCACCAGGGTCGAGACACTGGGCAGCACGCCAGTGGAGACCATCACCCAGCGCGAGTCCGCCGTCGAGGCGCTCAATCGCGAATTCGGCAACGGTGCCTATCAGGCCTGGCTCGACGCCCGGGCGCTGGTGGCACGTGACCCCCGCGTCGGCAAGATGATCGAGACCATGGGCCTGGGCGACGACGCCGAGACCATCGTGATGCTGGCCAAGAAGGCACGCAGCCAACGCGCAGCCGGCAAGTTGTCGAAGGCACGAATCTAAAACGGAGACATTCAGATGGCACTTGGAAAAAAAACAGGCGGACGCCTCCCCGGCTCGCCAAACAGAATGACCAGCGAGGTACGCGACGCAATTCTGAGGGTAGCGGACGACCTTGGCGGGCCGGAGCGTATGCTGTCCTGGGCGCGTGAAGCTCCTGAAAACGAGAAAATTTTTTGGTCGAGCATCTATCCGAAGCTTCTCCCGCGCGATATGAATATCGGCGTCAGCGGGGTCAGCCTGGAATCGTTGATTGCTGGCGGCAATGGCGACAACGACTGAAAAAGCTGATGTGGACTTGCTCCAATCGCTCGTGGCGGCATACGCCCATGAAATCGGCCATGCCGCCGTGGCGTTGTGGTTTGGGTGTGAAGTAAGGGTCGAGGTCGAATTTTCAATCGACACTCGCCACTTCGATGGAACCTGCCATGTTCGACACCCAGCCGGGGATCTGGCTGCTTGCGCCTTACGCGCCATTGGTCTTGCCGGTGTGGTGGCAGAGCTGGCCTATCGGTTCGGATGGGATTCCCCACGCCTATCGATAGCGGCGATGAGCGAAGCCCTACGCGCTGGCCAGTTGGGTATTTCCCGGGCTGACCTGCAAATGGCCGATGGCTGGACGGACCTGGATATGGCGCTGGCCTTTGATGTTGTCGGTGACCGGTGGGAGTGGATCGTGTCGGAAGCCGAATGCCGTGCTCGGCAAGACCATGGGGGCCTCGCCTGGCACACTGACGGCACACTGCCGAGCAAATAACGCCAGAATTCAACAATAATCCGCAATCATCAAAACCGACCGAGGCCTTGATGCTGTTGCTGTTGATTGTTGAAATGTGTTGTAAGCCATTGATTTTACGTCATTCGTAATGCGAAGGTCGTCAGTTCGATTCCGATCGCCGGCACCAGTTGTAAAAAAACGCCGCTCGATGAGCGGCGTTTTTTCTGCCCGTTTTTGCCCTATGCGTCCGCCCGGGCCCGCGTGATCTCGTCAATGCGACATGGCTTGTGAACGGCATACCCTTGCGCATAATCGACGCCGATTTCCCGCAGAGCATCCAGAATCATGGGGGATTCGACGTATTCGGCCACCGTCAGCAGACCCAGCGAATGGCCGATGTCATTCATCGACTTGACCATGGCGTAGTCACCGGGATTCTTCAGCATATCCTTGACGAAGCTGCCGTCGATCTTGAGCGCGTCGGTACGCAGGTTCTTCAGGTGCGAATAGGACGTGAATCCGCTGCCGAAATCGTCCAGCGAAAACCGGCAGCCATACCGGCGAATTTCCCGGATGAAGTCCTGCGCGGCGCCATAGCTCTCGATGGCGGCGCTTTCCGTGATTTCGAAAATGATCTTGTCGGTGGGGAAGTCGCTCACCGGCAACACCGACTGCAGGTAACGCATCACCTCGGGATTGCTGAGCGAGGTGGCGGAAAGATTGATGGCGAATCCGCCCACCGACGCAAATTCCGACGGGTTGGCGACGATCCACTCGAACACGTTGCGCATCACCCAGATGTCCACTTCGTGTGCGCGCTGCAGCCGTTCCACGGCGGGGATGAAGTGCGCCGGCAGAATCTCCACGCCGTCTACGCCTTCGATGCCCAGCAGGACTTCGTAATACGGCAATCGCGTATTGCCCGCGCCGATCGGCATCACCTGCTGGCAGCGCAGGTGCAGCCCGCTGCCCTTGAGGAAGGCATCGATGCGTCCCGCCCATTCCATCAGCGACTCCTGGGACAGCAACTGAGGGCTGGCCTGCTCGTAGACCTGCATCCGGTTGCGGCCCTGGGATTTTGCCGTGATGCAGGCCGAGTCGGCACGCCGGATTGCCTCGGCGGGGCTGAACCGGTCCAGCGCAAACTCGGTCATGCCGATGTTGAATCCGATGCTGTAGCTGTGCTCGCCATGCTGGAACGGGAAATCCTTCACCCGCTCGAGCAGGCGGTCGACGGCGTTGCACCCCTCCACCCGGCTGCAGTTGGGCAGCAGAAGCGCGAGGGTGTCGTCGCGAAATGCGGCCAGAACCGCATCGGGCCCGATATGTTCGCGTACCGCACCGGCAAGGCTGCGCGCCAGGTCTTCCGCGGCGTCCACGCCGCAGGTGTTGACGATCATGCGGAACTGGTCGAACTCGATGATGCCGACGGCGTGCGCCTTGTCCGGCTGGTTCGGCAACGCCAGCCGGCTCAGATGCTGCATGAATCCCTTGCGATTGAGCAGGCCCGTCACCGGATCGTGCATCGCCTGGCGCACCACGCGCTGATAGGTATCGTCGAACAGGGCCTGCTCCGAACGTTCGAGCAGCGGCAGATCCAAATCCTTGCCCGGCTTGGCCAGTCCCCGCTGCATCTGCCGGGACAGTTCGGTCAGGCTGAAGTCGGTCTTGCTGGTGGCGGAGCGGTTGGCAAACGTGCAGTTCGACGGTGGTTCGCTGATCCAGATGAGCTGCATCGGCAGCGGGCTGCCCTCGGTGCCGAATTCCCACCAGTCCCCCACCCTCAGGCGATCCGCCATGGGGTGAGGCGTGGGTGCTTCGTCCTCTTCGCTGGATGTCGCGGCCAGCCTGCCAGGCGGTACCATCACCCGTTCCTCCGGGGAACACGCGGCGTCGGCCAGGCAGGCGCCCAGCTCATCCATGAATGCGGCCAGCAGACTGGCATCGACATTGACCGTTGCGAGGGCGCGCTCGACCTCGCCCAGCAATGCCTGGGCCGCCTCGACGNNGGGGGAGCCAACAGCCGGTCGAAGGTGGCAAGGGCCGCATGCCAGGCTTCGCTGTCTTCACCCTGACGCATTTCCAGCAGCACCAGGTATTGGCGCCAACCCGCATCCAGCAGACGCAACACGATCCCTGGAACCTCGAGCCCCGCCAGCCGTTGCTCGAGGGCCGCGTTGACGCGGGTGCGCGCCGAACGGATGCGTTCGCGGCCCTCGCAGGCCTCCTGCAGGCGCGCCACGCGCGTTCTGCGTACCTGCAGAATCGGCCGCAACACCTTCTCGAGACTGTCGCGAACCCGCTCGAAAATGCCGCTGTCGGCGTCGGCCTCACTGCAGACGCGATCGACCAGCAGGGAAAGAAAGCGTTGCNNGTTGCAGCTTGGCATCGTAAAACGTGCCCTTGTCGTCCGCCGCCACCGTGTACTGTTCGATGAGGTTGAGCACCTGGCGGGCGGGATGCTCGGGCGAAGCGGGGAAACTCGGGTCCTGCAGGGCCAGCTTGAGCAGCGGCCGCTCCAGCTGCTTCACCAGCAGGTCCACGTCCGAACTGGGAATGAAGTCCGCATGCGCCCGGTTAAACAGCTCCGAGGTGGTATCGAGTATCTGCCGGTAAGCCGGCGAAAGGCGCCTGACGTCGCGCCCGACGCCGGCGATGCGTGCCGTGACCTGATCGGCCAGCGACGGCATGCCTGGCTCGTTTTTGCCCACTGACGGCAGGCTGTCCAGGGCAATCAGCAGTTCGCGCAGGCTGGTTTCCGACAAGCGGGCGCCATCGCGCTCGCCAGGCTGACGCGTCTGTGCATCGCGCTCGACCAACTGGCGTGCGGTGTGCTGCAAGCGGCCCACCACCTGCAGCACATCGGGCCGCACGGCGGCAACCGCACCCGGGGCGGTGCCACCCTGGTGGCCGAAGCGTACCGGTGCGCCTTCCGGCACGCCGCGCTGCGGTCGACCCAGGGTCGCCAGAATGCGGTCCAGACTGTATTCGGCGCTTTCCGGGCTCAGGACCGTGCCGGCCGCGTCCTGCTTGAAAAGGGTATCCAGGGTCTTGACGATTTCGGCCAGATCCAGCTCCGCCGGTTTTTTGGCGACCGGCTGAGCGGACGCCGGCGTGTCGTGAACCGGCCGGCGTGCANNGCGATTCGAGCGTCTGTCCGAGCTGCAGGTAAAGCCCGCGGGCATGGGGCGAGAGCGCTTGTCCCAGTGCCTTGTAGAGCACCGCCCGAATGGCGTTGGAGAAATCCAGGCCCTGGATGACGCCCTGGAACGTGCGAAAAATGGATTCGAGGCCGAATGGATTGTTCTTTCTGTCGACCTGGACGCCTACCAGCCGGCCGTAACGCTGCTCGAACTCGTGGAGCGGCGCCAGGATCTCCGCTTCGATCTGTTTGACGACCGCGGACAGATTCAGCCAGTCCTCGAACTCATCCTCCTCGACAAGGGCCAGCCTGTTTGCCCCGGCCGCCTTGGCGGGCAACTCGGCCGCACCGGGCCTGTGGATGAGATCGCGCAGGGCGGCGAACACTTCATTC
>DONB01000224.1 GCA_003510325.1 Thiobacillus sp.
CCGCGCAAGATGAAGTTCGGCATGAGCGAAGGCATGGTACTGGCTGCTTCCGGCGACGCCCCGGGCCTGTTCATCCTGTCGCCCGACAGCGGCGCGCAGCCGGGCATGAAGGTGAAGTAAGCCGCATGAAAACGCTGCACCTGCGCATTCATGGCCGCGTGCAGGGCGTGTGGTTCCGCGAATCGATGCGCATCGAGGCCGGACACCTCGGAGTGACGGGCTGGGTGCGCAATGCACCCGATGGCTCAGTGGAAGCGGTGGTTCAAGGCCCCAGCACGGCAGTCGATGCACTCATCGCCTGGGCCCACGCGGGCCCGCCGCANNCCGACCGACTAGCACCCGGCCACCCGGCCGGAATTCGGGCAAAAAAATGCCCGACTCGCGAGAGTCGGGCAGAGTATCCACCAAAGGAGGAGGATTGGAGGAGACAACACCAAGAGCCATTGCGGCGCCCTAGTGTTATTAGAATTCTCTAATATAACGAAATACATGTCAAGGCCTTTATGGTCCCATGACCTGGTTATTTCGTATCACCCCCTCAATAAATCACGTTCACCGCCTCCGGCTTGAGCCAGCCGCCCAAGGACTCGATCAGCCGGTCGTCCAGCCGTACGCGCCAGCCCTCGCCCAGCCGGACCCGGCAACGGGCATTGGGGTTGCGATATTCCACCCAGACCGGACACCCCCCCTCTTCTGCCCGGTAAGGTGCGAGAAGTTCGGCCAGCTTGCGGCCGCTGGACTGGCCGTTGCAGGCCAGCTGCAACCCTTGGGCAAACCGGGTACGCGCCCCGGTCAGATCGTAGATCCGTTCTGCCGTCACCCGCACGCCGCCCGAATAGTCGTCGCGGTTGACCTTGCCCTCGATGACCAGCAGGGCGTCGTCCCTCAGCAGATGGCGGCTCTGTTCGTACAGTTCATTGAATATCACCACCTCGACCTGTGCAGTGGCGTCGTCCAGCAACAGAATCAGCATCTTGCCGCGCCGCGTCATCTGGGTGCGCAGCGACACCACGATGCCGGCCAGCATCACCGGATCGCGTGACGGCTCCAGACTGTCGAGCTGCCGCTTGGCGAAGCTGGACACCTCGGCCAGATACGAGGTGAACGGGTGGCCGCTGAAGAAATAGCCGAGCGCGGATTTTTCCTGCAGCAGCTTTTCCTGCTCGGGCCACACCGGCACGTCGATCAGATCCTCGCCGCCGCCGTCGAGCGCTTCGCCGAACAGCCCCACCTGGCCGCCGCTCCTCGCCGCGCGGTCGGCCGTTTCCAGCGCCGCGCCGACCGACGCCATCAGGCTGGCACGATGATCGTTGATGCGGTCGAATGCACCCGCCTTCACCAGCGCTTCGAGGGTGCGACGATTGAGGTAACGCTTGTCGACGCGCCGGGTCAGATCGAACAGGCCTTTATAGGGTCCGTTTGCCTCACGTTCGGCGACGATCGCGCCGATTGCCGCTTCGCCGCTGCCCTTGATCGCGCCCAGGCCGTAGCGGATTTCAGTTCTGGAAACCGGCTCGAAACGGTAGCCCGACAGGTTGATGTCGGGTGGCAGCATGGTCAGCCCGTTGGCGCGGCAGTCCTCGTAGAACACCCGCACCTTGTCGGTATCGGACATTTCCGACGACATCGTCGCCGCCATGAATTCGGCCGGGTAATAGGCCTTGAGCCAGGCGGTGTGATACGCCACCAGCGCATAGGCCGCCGAGTGCGACTTGTTGAAGCCGTATTCGGCGAACTTCTCCATCAGGTCGAACAGGCGCTCGGCGACCTTGGTGTCCGCTCCGCGCTTGGCCGCGCCGGCGAGGAAGATCTCGCGCTGCTTGGCCATCTCCTCGGGCTTCTTCTTGCCCATNNGCATCACCTGTTCCTGGTAGACGATGATGCCGTAGGTCGACTTCAAAACAGGTTCAAGGTCGGGATGGAAATACTCGGGCTTCTGCTTGCCCTGCTTGCGCGCGATGAAGTCGTCCACCATGCCGGAACCGAGCGGGCCCGGGCGGTTCAGCGCCATCAACGCGATGATGTCCTCGAAGCAGTCGCCCTTCAGCTTCTTTTCCAGATCCTTGGCCGAGCGCGATTCGGACTGGAACACCGCGGTCGTGTTGCCGTCGGCGAACAGCTTGTACACCGCCGGATCGTCCAGCGGCAGGTCCTCCAGGCGGAAGGTCTCTCGCCCCGGCTGGCGCTGCACGAAGCGTACCGCCTCGGCCAGGATGGTCAGCGTGCGCAGGCCGANNAGGCCGAGGAAGTCGAACTTGACCAGGCCGATCGCCTCGACGTCGTCCTTGTCGAACTGCGACACCATGGCGTCCGAGCCTTCGGCGCGGTACAGCGGGCAGAAATCGGTGAGCCTGCCCGGTGCGATCAGCACCCCGCCCGCATGCATGCCGACGTTGCGGGTGATGCCTTCGAGCTTTTCGGCCAGCGGCAGCAGTTCGGCGAGTTCCTCCTCGTTCCGCGCGCGCTCGTCGATCTGCGGCTCCTTCTCGCGCGCCTCGGCGANNAAGTCGGGCATGGACACCCGCTCGGGGTTGAGGAAGCGCTCGAACAGCAGGTCATACGCCAGCGGATCGAGGTCGGTGATGCCGAGGCTGTAGGCCACCAGCGAACCCGCGCCGGAGCCCCGCCCCGGCCCCACCGGCACGCCGTTGTTCTTGGCCCAGTTGATGAAGTCGGCCACGATCAGGAAGTAGCCCGGGAAGCCCATCTGGATGATCGTCCCCAGCTCGAACTCCAGCCGCTCGGTGTATTCCGGCAGCTTTGCAGCGCGCTGGGCTTCGTCGGGATAGAGGTGGGCCATGCGTTCCTGCAGGCCCTCGAAGGAACGTTGCCGCATGTAGTCGTTGAGACTCATGCCGTCGGGCGTCGGAAAGTCGGGCAGCTTGCTCTGGCCGAGTTCCAGCGTCAGGTTGCAGCGCTTGGCAATCTCGACGCTGTTCTGCAAGGCTTCCGGCAGATCGGCGAACAGCTCCGCCATCTCGTCCGGCGACTTGAAGTACTGCTCGGCGGTGAACGGCCGCGGGCGGCGCGGATTGGCCAGGATCTCACCCTCGGCGATGCACACGCGCGCCTCGTGCGCCTTGAAGTCGTCCGGCGCGATGAACTGGATCGGATGAGTCGCGACCGCCGGCAGATTCAGGGCCGCCCCGATATCGAGAATGCCGTCGATCAGGCGCTCGGTGTGCGGCTGGCCGAAGCGCTGCAATTCCAGGTAATAGCGGCCCGGGAACAGCGCGGCCCAGGCTTCGGCGGCGGCACGCGCGGCATCCGGCTTGTCGTCGAGGATCGCCTGCGCGACGTTGCCGTGGTCGCCGCCCGACAGCGCCAGCAGGCCGTCGGTGCCCTCGGCCAGCCAGGCGGGATCGATTTCGGCACGGCCGCGATGGATGTTGTCCTGGTAGGCGCGGGTCAGCAGCTCGCACAGGCGGCGATAGCCCTCTCGGTGCTGCACCAGCAGCAACAGGCGCGACGGCCGGTTGCGGTCGGCGGCATGGGTCACCCAGACGTCGCAGCCGAACACCGGCTTGATGCCGGCACCGCGCGCCGCGCGGTAGAACTTCACCCAGCCGAAGGTGTTGGACAGGTCGGACAGCCCAAGCGCCGGCATCGCGACGCCCTTGGCGCGCTTGATCGCCTCGTCCACCCGCACCAGGCCATCGGCGACGGAGTATTCGGTGTGCAGGCGGAGATGGATGAAACGCGGGTCGGTCATGGCGGCGCAACGAAAAAGCAGGGGGCTATTTTAACGCCGAGGACGGACGACCAAAAAACAAAAAGGCAGCCGAGGCTGCCTTTTGCTCGAAGCAAGCATTGTGATTAGTTGGCCCGGCGCTTGAATTCGTTGGTGCGGGTGTCGATCTCGATCATGTCGCCGATTTCGACGAAGGCCGCGACCGGCAACTCGAACCCGGTGGGCTTGATGCGCGCCGGCTTCATGACCTTGCCCGAGGTATCGCCGCGCACGGCAGGCTCGGTGTATTCGACTTCGCGCACGACGGTGGTCGGCATCTCGACCGAGATCGCCTTGCCGTCGTAGAACACCACTTCNNGATAGACGCTCTCCATGCCGGAACCGTTGAGCAGGTTCTTCAGTTTCATCTTGACGACGGAAGCATTGCGGCCCGATTTCGAGAATTCGGCCTTCTGCACCACCATCGGGTCTTTGCCGATCATCACGACGTTGCCGGCGCGGAGTTCCTGTGCGATTTTCATGGGTGTGTCCTGCTGCGAGAGCGCTAAGGGTTTGAGAAAACCCGGGATTTTAACTTATTTTCAGCAAAATCAACCAGCTTGTCGGTGAGCCGGCCGGCGCGGCCGAGTCGCTCGCACCACGCCCTAGCATGGCGTTCGATGACGGCCTGCTGCCCGCGCCAGGCGGCCCAGCAGGACGCCATGTTCTGCGCATCCGGCATGCCGTTCCAGTGCCGCCACATCCCGCTCACAGCGCGTGCGGCTTCGGGCTCCAGCCCTTCCGTGTAATGCGCCAGCAGGGCGTCCGTCTTCTCCCAGTGCGCATTGTCGGCCTGCGGATACGCCTGCCATACCATCGGACGCGCCGCCCACTGCGCCCGCACGCAGGAATCCTCGCCACGCACGAAATTCAGGCCGCATGCCCACAGCAGATGGTCGTACGCATCCTGGTCCAGAAACGGCAGGACATGCAGCCGCAACGCCCCACGCTGGTACGCCTCGCCCGCCGGCAAACCGGGGACCGACAGCCACGCAGCCAGCTGCGGAATCACCCGCCCCTCGGGCACGAGACAGGTGACCGGACGCGTGTCGGCCGCCCAGGCATCGAGCAGATCGGGCAGCGCCGGATTCTCGTAGGCGAACAGCGACACCCGCAATTCACCGGCCTGCGGCGCCTTCAGCCCCAGTTCGCGCCAGAATGCCGATGTGCCGCGCTGCACGAATGCCGTGCGCTGCCCGGCCAGGTCTGCCTCGGCCAGCAGACCGCCGGTGTCCGGCGTGTAGCCGGGAAAGAAAAAATAGCGGGTCAGCGGCAGTCGGGGATGCGGCGACGGCAGGCCGTGGTGCTCGGCCACCCAGGGCTCGGCGGAAAGGTACTCGAGATTGATCCAGACCGGCGGCGGCGATTGCACGCCCATTGCGGCCAGATAGGTTTCCGGCAGGCTGCAGCCGAAGGCGTCGATCACCACCTGCGCCGGCTCGGTTGCGGCAAACGGAGTGCGCCACGCGCACACCCTCACCCCCTCGCAGGTTTGCTCGGCCGCATCCGGGCTGACGGGGGGCCAGATGCGTTGAAACGCATGCAGGTCGTCCACCCACAGCCGCACGTCCAGGCCGCGCTCACGGACCAGTCCGCGCGCCAGCCGCCAGGCGATGCCGATGTCGCCGTAGTTGTCGACGACCTTGCAGAAAATATCCCAGGTGGTGCGCATGGCGCGCATCCTACCGCACAAGCCCGAGTTGGACGGAAACCACAGCCTGGCGAAGGCCTTTGTTTTTATACGCTTTACTCTTGTAAAAACTCATGCGCGGTAGTAAAAAGCAATCAGTTTGGTTTCAAGAACCGTGCAGGTTTGGCATTACCGCAGGGCATCACCGGGTAGCGCGCTTGAATTCAGACCGACGGCCAAAAAAATCACGCCGTCCTGTCATCCGCCAACGCAGTCATGCTTACCGCGGTTATGTTTAGTGTCACGCCAAGGAGGGAGTTTTAATGGCAACAGGTACTGTCAAGTGGTTCAGCGATGCCAAGGGTTTCGGCTTCANNGACGGCGGCGAGGATGTGTTCGCGCATTTCTCCGCCATCCAGTCCAACGGCTTCAAGACCCTGAAAGAAGGTCAAAAAGTCAGGTTCGAAGTCAGCCAGGGCCCCAAGGGCAAGCAGGCTTCCAACATCCAGCCGCAAGGTTGAGTTGTTGAACTGAATCAAGAAACCCCGCCGATGCGGGGTTTCTTTTTTATGCAGCCCCCGCTACGGCGGGGGTTTTTGTTGGCTGAAAACCGCAGGCCTACATCTTCGCGACCATGGCCTCGGCGAACGCCGAGCACTTCACCTCGGTCGCGCCGTCCATCAGGCGAGCGAAGTCGTAGGTCACGCGCTTCGCCGCGATCGCCTTCTCCATGCTGGCGACGATCAGGTCGGCCGCCTCGATCCAGCCCAAGTGGCGCAGCATCATCTCGGC
>DONB01000207.1 GCA_003510325.1 Thiobacillus sp.
AGACTTCGCTCTTTGGAAATTCTCTCCAAGTGGTGAGAAGCGCGATATGGAGTGGGACAGTCCCTGGGGAGTCGGTTTTCCCGGCTGGCACATCGAGTGCTCGGCGATGAGCGCCGACCTGCTCGGCCCGCACTTCGACATTCACGGCGGCGGCCAGGACCTGCAGTTTCCGCATCACGAAAACGAGATCGCCCAGTCCGAGGGGGCGCACGGCTGCACCTTCGTCAACTACTGGCTGCACAACGGCTTCGTGCGGGTCGACAACGAAAAGATGTCCAAATCGCTGGGCAATTTCTTCACCATCCGCGAGGTGCTGGAGGCGTACGACGCCGAAGTGGTGCGCTTCTTCATCCTGCGCGCGCACTACCGCAGCCCGCTGAACTACTCGGACGCCCATCCCGACGATGCCAGGGGGGCGCTGACGCGGCTGTACACCGCATTGAAGAACGCGCCTGACACGGCGGCGGCGCCCGACTGGAACACGCCTGCGGCGCAGCGCTTCCGCGCGGCCATGGACGACGATTTCAATACCCCGGAAGCCATCGCCGTGCTGTTCGACCTGGCCAGCGAAGCCAACCGCGGCGATGCGGCTGCCGCGCAGACCCTGCGCAGCCTGGGCGGCGTGCTCGGTCTGCTGCAGCGCGAGGCGGCAGATTTCCTGCAGGCGGGAACCGCTGCCGGCGGCCTGTCCGAAGCCGACATCGAGGCCCTGATCGCGGCCCGTCAGGCGGCGCGCAAGGCGAAGGATTTCGCCGAGTCCGACCGCATCCGCGATGCGCTGACGGCGGCCGGGATCGTGCTGGAAGACGGGGCCGGCGGCACCAGCTGGCGCCGCGCCTGAACGCCGGTCGCGCCATGACGTCTTCCCCCCTGGTTCTGGTCGGCGCCGCAGGCTGGCTGCATCCCGCGTGGCGCAACGGCTTTTATCCCGACGACCTGCCGGACGACTGGCTGTTGTCTTATTACAACACCCAATTCAACGCCGTCTATCTGCCCGCCCCCGTCTGGCAGGCCGCAACCGACTCGACCTGGGCGCAGTGGCTCCACGACACCCTGGACGGCTTTCATTTCGTGCTGGAGCCAGGCGATGCGGCCCCGCCCAAGCCCGCTTCGCCACGCGTGTTGCTGGCCAGCCCGGCCTGGGAGAGGGGGCATGTCTGGTGGCTCGACGAGACGCCGGATCTGCGTGCGCTGGCGCAGCGCATCACGCAGCAGGCGGCGACGGGCGAACCCCTGTTCGTGTTCAGCCGCAGCGGAAACCTCGCCTTGATGGAACAGGCCAACACCCTGCGGCAGGTGATGGGCTACTGAGCCCGCATTAAAAACCCTTGCCCGATGGCGGGGCGCCGCTGCGCTTGGGTAAAATGGCGGCCCAAACAAAAATACAGGCTCGATTTCTTGCAACACGACAATCTGGTCGAAATCGAAGATGTCGAATTTGGCTATGGCGCCCGGCCGGTTTTGAAGGGCATCAACCTGACCGCCCGGCGCGGCCAGGTCATCGCCATCATGGGCAGCAGCGGTTGCGGCAAAACCACGCTCTTGCGTCTGATCGGCGGGCAAATCAAGCCCGGCCAGGGCAGGGTGCGCGTGGCGGGCGAGTCGGTGGGCGAGCTCGATTCAGCGGGTCTCTACCGCCTGCGCCGCAAGATGGGCATGCTGTTCCAGTTCGGCGCGCTGTTCACCGACATGTCGGTGTTCGACAATGTGGCGTTCCAACTGCGCGAACACACCGACCTGCCGGACGATGCCATCCGCGACCTGGTGCTGATGAAGCTGCATGCCGTGGGACTGCGTGGCGCCTCGCATCTGATGCCGGCCGAGCTGTCCGGCGGCATGGCGCGGCGGGTGGCCCTGGCGCGCGCGATCGCGCTCGACCCCATGCTGGTGATGTACGACGAGCCGTTTGCCGGACTCGACCCGATTTCGCTGGGCGTGACCGGCAACCTGATCCGTCGCCTGACCGACACGCTGGGCCTGACCTCGCTGGTGGTGACCCACGACGTGCAGGAATCGCTGAAAATCGTCGATTACGTGTATTTCGTCTCGGAAGGCGTGATTGTGGCCGAGGGCACGGCGGAGGACATCCGCGCGTCCGGCCTGCCTTACGTCCACCAGTTCGTGCATGGCGAGGCCGACGGCCCGGTGCCGTTCCATTATCCGGCGCCGTCCTATGCCGACGATCTGAGACTGGGAGCCCAGCGTGCTTAAGCAATCAATCGAGAACCTCGGGCGGAGCACGGTCCAGGGCGTGTGGCGCATCGGCTTCGCGGCCCGCTTCTTCGTCGCGATGCTGCTGCATTCCGGCACGGCGTTCCGCCGCTTCGGCCTCACCATCCGCGAGATGTACTTCACCGGCGTGCTCTCGCTCATCATCATCCTGGTGTCGGGCCTGTTCGTCGGCATGGTGCTCGGCCTGCAGGGCTACGAGACGCTGCAGACCTACGGCTCGGAAGAGGCGCTCGGCATCCTGGTGGCCCTGTCGCTGGTGCGCGAACTGGGGCCGGTGGTGGCGGCGCTGCTGTTCGCCAGCCGTGCAGGTTCGGCCATCACCGCGGAAATCGGCCTGATGAAGGCGACCGAGCAGCTCTCCGCGATGGAAATGATGGCGGTCGACCCGATCGCCCGTGTGGTCGCGCCGCGCTTCTGGGCCGGCGTGATTTCGATGCCACTGCTGGCGGCGCTGTTCTCGGCCATGGGCATTTTCGGCGGCTATCTGGTCGGCGTGCAGCTGATCGGCGTCGACGAGGGCGCGTTCTGGTCGCAGATGCAAAGCGCGGTCGATTTCGAGCAGGACGTGCTGAACGGCATCATCAAGAGNNCCGCCGAAGGCGTGTCGGGCGCCACCACCCGCACCGTGGTGACCTCCAGCCTGGCCGTACTGGCGCTGGACTTCGTTTTGACCGCATTCATGTTCCGGGGACTCAACTAAATGAACAAGACCGTACTCGACCTGTGGGTGGGATTATTCGTCATCGCAGGCATCGCCGCGCTGCTGTTTCTGGCGCTCAAGGTCGGCAGCATGAGCGCCGTAAACACATCGAACAGCTACGAAGTCGTCGCCCGTTTCGACAACATCGGCGGGCTGAAGCCGCGTGCGCCGGTCAAAAGCGCCGGGGTGGTGGTGGGCCGGGTGGCGGACATCCGTTTCGACAATGAAACATTCGAAGCCGCGGTCACCCTTCGGCTGGACAAGTGCTATGCTTTCCCCAAGGACACCTCGGCTGCCATCATGACCTCGGGCTTGCTGGGCGAGCAGTACATTGGCCTGGAAGCGGGCGGCGACAGCCAGACGCTGAAGGACCAGGACCGGATTTTCCTCACCCAGTCTGCAGTGGTGCTGGAAAACCTGATCGGACACTTTATCTACGGTAAGGCTCAGGAAGGAGCGCCACAATGAAAATCAAACCTCTCACCCATACCCTCCTGACGGCCGGCCTGTTGCTGGCTGCGCTGCCTGCGCAGGCAGAAACCGTCAACCTGCAGCAGGCGGTGGAAATGAGCCTCGCTGCCGACCCGCGCATCAAGGAGCGCGAACAGGTGGTCGAAGCCGCGCGCGGCCTGCTGCAGGAAGTGCAGGGCAACGCCGGGTGGCGGGTCAGCGCCAATGCCTTCATCGGGCTGGCACCGGAAGTCGAGGGCGGCTTCTATCAGGGCGGCGCATTCAGCGGAACCACGCCGCGCACCGACGGCGACGAAATCAACGGCATTTCCGACTGGACGCATCTGGATTTCGCACTGATCAAGCCACTCTATACCTTCGGCAAGATCGAACGCTACGGCGAAGCCGCACAGGGCAATGTCGACCTCAAGCGCGGCGAGCTCACGCAGACGCGCACCGATACGGTGTACGACACCAAGCGCGCCTATTTCGGTTATCTGACTGCGCGCGATATCCGCGTTTTCCTCGAAGACATGCAGGATCGCCTGAATCGTGCCATCACGTCGGTCGAGCGCAACCTCAAGGAAGAAAGCGGCGAGTCCAGGCAATCCGACCTGTACGCGCTGCAGACTGCCCGGGGCCTGCTGTCCAAATATGCGCATCAGGCGCGCGCGCTGGAGAAAATCAGCCTCGACGGCCTGAAGGTGCTGACCGGCGCCGGCCTGAACTCGGATCTCTCGGTGGCCGACGCCCGCATCGAGCCGGTGGCCTTCCCGCAGATCGAACTGGCTGACTACCAGGCGCGTGCGCTGCAGGACCGCCCCGAAATGCAGCAGCTCGAAGCCGGTCTGCGCGCGCGTCGCGCCCTGCTGGCTGCCAAGAAGGCCGACCGCATGCCCGACGTGTATGCCGGCGTGATTGGCCAGTTCAACTATGCCTCGCAGCGCGAGCGGCTGGACAACCCCTATCTCAACGACTCATTCAACAACGGCGGCCTGACGCCGGTGGTCGGCGTGAAATGGGATACCGTGTTCGGCGTCGCCAGCGCACGCGTCAATCAGGCGCAGGCCGAACTCGAGGCGCTCAACCACAAGAAGGCCTTTGCGGTGGCGGGCATCCCGTTCGAGGTGGGCGAGGCCTATGCACATGCCCGCGCCAACCATGATGCGCAGCGCGATCTGGCCGAAGGCGCGGCGGCCGCGCGGCGCTGGATGGTGGCGTCGCTGGCCGATTTCTCGGCCGGAATCGAAAGCGCCGACAAGGTCGCCGACGCGATCAAGAACTACGTCCTGGCACAGACCGAGTACCTGCGCACGGTCAACGACTACAACATGAACGTGGCGCAGCTGGCACGGCTGACGGGTGAACTCAAGTAAGCGGCGTGCGTCTACCCTTTAGCCGATTTGCCAGGCCCGATTTTTTCGAACAGGAATTCACAAACATGCTGCGCACCTTTTTTCTGCTGCTGGCGCTGATCGTGGGCGTCAATGCCCCTGCTGCGGCGGCCAACGACATCCCGCCCGACGTGCTGGCCCGCACCACCACGCAGGAAGTACTGACCATCCTGAAGCAGGACAAGGAACTGCAGAACGGCAACCTGAACAAGGTGTATCAGCTGGTCGAAGCCAAGATCCTGCCCAACTTCGACTTCAATCGCATGACCCAGCTGGCCCTCGGCAAGAACTGGCCGCGCGCCACCGCCAAGCAGAAGCAGGAACTGGTGACCGAGTTCCGCAACCTGCTGGTGCGCACCTATTCCAGCTCGCTGACCGCGTTCACCAACCAGACGGTCGAATTCAAGCCGCTGACGATGAAGCCGAACGACACCGACGTGACCGTGCGTTCCGAGATCCGCCAGCCGGGTGGGCAGCCGATTCCCATCGACTACAGCATGTACAAGACGGCCTTCGGCTGGAAGGTGTACGACGTGACGATCGACAGCGTCAGCCTGGTCACCAATTACCGCGCGTCCTTTGCCAACACCATTCGGCAGCAGGGCATCGACGGGCTGATCAAGACGATGGCCGCCCAGTCTGCGCGCGGTGCGGCCAAACCGGCTCCCCGTCCCGGCTCGTGATTGCATGTNNGCCGATTCGGCGGCGCTCGCACTCGTTTTCAGCGCCATGCGGCAGGCCCGCCAGGCCGGCCATACGCTCACCTGCACCGGCCTGCCGGCCAGCTTCGTTACCCTGGCCGAACTGTACGGGGTGTCCGAGCTGCTGCCGGCATGAACCAGGCGACGCCCGCAATCCGCATCAACGCGCTGCGCAAGCGCTTCGGCGCCACCCAGGCGCTCGACGGCGTGTCGCTCGATATCGAACCGGGCGAATTCTTCGGCCTTCTGGGCCCCAACGGC
>DONB01000260.1:0-135 GCA_003510325.1 Thiobacillus sp.
ATGATCGAGAACGCCCACAAGAAGATCGAGCGCTGGGAGCAGGACCATCCGGGCACGCATCTCGACGGCGAGACGCGCTGGATCCTCGTCACCGAGGCGGCGGCCGAGGTCGGGCCGGCGCTGTTCTTCAGCCTG
>DONB01000260.1:264-6458 GCA_003510325.1 Thiobacillus sp.
GAGGGCGACCTGCTCTACATGCCCTCGGCGCTGCCGGGCCTCTCGGCCGCCAAGGCGAGTGAGCTGCTCCAGCAGACCGACCGCCTGATCAAGACCGTGCCCGAAGTCGAAAGCGTGTTCGGCAAGGCCGGCCGCGCCGAGACCGCGACCGATCCCGCGCCGCTCGAAATGTTCGAGACGACGATCCAATTCAAGCCCCGCGACCAGTGGCGGTCGGGCATGACGCCCGAACGCCTTGTCGACGAGCTCGATCGCCGGGTGAAGCTTCCGGGTCTCGCCAATATCTGGGTGCCGCCGATCCGCAACCGCATCGACATGCTCGCCACCGGCATCAAGAGCCCGGTCGGGGTCAAGATCGCCGGCAGCAATCTGGCCGATATCGACCGCATCGCCCAGGATGTTGAGCGCATTGCCAAAACCGTGCCCGGCGTGTCGTCTGCGCTGGCCGAGCGGCTCACCGGCGGCCGCTACATCGACGTCGATATCGATCGTGCCACCGCGGCGCGCTATGGCATGAACATCGGTGACGTGCAGTCGGCGGTGGCCAATCTCATCGGCGGTGAGAACATCGGCGAAACGGTCGAAGGTCTGGCGCGCTATCCGATCAACGTGCGCTATCCGCGCGAATGGCGCGACACGCCCGCCAAGCTCGCCGCGCTGCCCATCCTCACGCCGAACGGCAGCCAGATCACGCTGGGCACGGTGGCCACCGTCAAGGTCACCGACGGCCCGCCCATGCTCAAAAGCGAGAATGCGCGGCCTTCGGGCTGGGTGTATGTCGACGTGCGCGGGCGCGATCTGGCGTCCACCGTGGCCGACCTTCAGGCTGCGGTGTCCGCCCAGGTCAGGCTCGAACCTGGCATGAGCCTGGCCTACTCCGGCCAGTTCGAGTTCATGGAGCGCGCCAACGCACGGCTCAAGCTTGTCGTGCCCGCCACGCTGCTCATCATCTTCGTGCTGCTCTATCTCACCTTCAGCCGCTTCGACGAAGCCGCACTCATCATGGCCACGCTGCCGTTCGCCCTCACCGGCGGCGTGTGGTTTCTCTACGCCCTGGACTACCAGCTGTCGGTCGCCACCGGCGTCGGCTTCATCGCGCTGGCCGGGGTGTCGGCCGAGTTCGGCGTCATCATGCTGCTCTATCTGAAAAACGCCTGGGACGCGAAAAAAGAATCCGGCAAAACCGGCGAGGCCGACCTCGTCGACGCCATCCGCGAAGGCGCGGTGCAACGCGTGCGCCCCAAGGCGATGACCGTCGCGGTGATCGTCGCCGGCCTGCTGCCCATCCTGCTGGGTACTGGCACCGGCAGCGAGGTGATGAGCCGCATCGCCGCCCCCATGGTGGGCGGCATGCTGAGCGCGCCGTTGCTGTCGCTGTTTGTCGTGCCAGCAGCCTACCTGCTGATGCGCCGCCCTAGGAAAAGCCGCCGATGAAGAAGATCCCTCGCAGTAGCGGATAGACGTCAGTCGGCCCAGGCGGGGCTGGACTACAAGCCAGACGGTCAGCAGGCGAAGCGCCATGTCATCCAGGTATTCCGAAGCCAGTGCTGCGCAGATGCTGCGCTGGTTGAGTACACCCGCGGCTCTCCAAGGTATGAACGAGCCCTTGGCGGATGCGGACAAGTGTGTAGAATCCGGGCCATGCGCCGCTTCATTGCCCTGATCATCATGCTCGTCGTCCCGCTCCAGTTTGCCTGGGCGACGACGACCGGCTTGTATGGACACTTCGGTACAGAAGCTGTGGACACGCATGTTCACGAGCACGGACATCACCACGGTGCCAGCCATGTGAGCCATGACCTCGCCCAATCCGGCAACACAGATGACACACAGCAGAACAAGGACGGCCATCACGGCAGCCACTGCCACCATGTTCTCTCCTTTATTCTTCAACTGGGTGATTCACTGTCCTGCCTGCAACTAAGCAGCGGCCCGATTCAACACGCGCCTGCCGCCTTCTTCTCCCGCACTCCCCCGCTTCTCGACCGTCCCCCGCTCGCGCGCGCCTGAACCGGCGAGCGCTTGTTTCATTGCGGCTTCATGCCGCCTTCTGCAGTCGCGCGCCGGTGTTCTTCGTTCCGAATTTATTTCACGAGGATAACCATGCGACTCTCACTATCCGTATTTCTGCTTGCGCTGCCGCTGGTGGCGTGGGCGCAAGCCCCACAAACCGGAAGCGAACCGGCTGCCCCGCTCACCTTGGAGGCGGCCTTGGATCTGGCGCTTGGCGCAAACCCCGATCTGTCGGCGGCAGGCCGGGAACTGGATGCGCTCGACGCCACCGTCACCCAGGCACAAGCCCGGCCCAACCCGGAACTCTCGGCCTTGATCGAGGACACCCGCCGGGACACACGGACCACGACCCTGCAGTTGAATCAGCCCTTCGAGCTGGGCGGCAAGCGTGGCGCCAGGATCGATGCCGCCGAGCGCGGCCGTGATGCCGCATCTCTGGAGCTGGAAGCCAAGCGCGCCGAGATTCGTGCGGCGGTGACGGCGGCGTTCTTCGACGTGCTGGTTGCGCAGGAACGTCTGCGGCTTGCCCAGGCGTCGGTCGAACTTGCGCTGCGCGCGACCGGTGCCGCCTCGCGGCGAGTCAAAGCTGGCAAGGTGTCCCCGGTCGAAGAGACCAGGGCCTGCGTGGCCGAAGCCGCCGTGCGCGTTGAACAGGCGCAGGCAGCAAGCGAGGTCACGACCGCACGCCGCCGACTGGCTGCCACCTGGGGCAATTCGTCACCGCGTTTCGAGCACGCCGAAGGCGACCCCGAATCCTTGCCACCGCTCCCCGCCCTAGCCGACCTGAACATGCGCCTCGCCACCTCGCCTAATTTGCTGAGGGCCAGGATCGAGGTCGAGCGCCGGCAAGCGCTGGCGGAGGTCGAGCGAAGCCGGCGCATCCCGGACTTGACCGTCAGCCTTGGCGCCAAGCGCAACGAAGAGTTGGGGCGCGATCAGGCAATCCTCGGCGTTTCGATGCCGATTCCGGTTTTCAATCGAAATCAGGGCAACCTGCTTGAAGCGCTGCACAGGGCCGACAAGGCGCGTGACGAACTGGCCGCCGCCGGAACCCGTCTATCCAATGAACTGGCTTTTGCGCATGAACGCACCTAAATACGGCACGCCAAGAGGTGGCGTTGCTGCAGCGGGACATTATGCCGGGCGCGCAGAGCGCCTACGACGCCGCAACCAAGGGCTTCGAACTGGGAAAATTCAGCTTCCTTGAAGTGCTGGACGCCCAGCGCACTTCATTCCAGGCCAAATCCCAATATCTGCGCGCACTGGCCGAGGCGCATCGATCCGCCGCCGAAATCGAAGGCAGTTGCCGATCCCACTGCCATCCACAGCGGACAATGCGCAAGCCAACTTCGTGCGGCTGGGCGAAGTGGCGAACATCGACGTTGCCCCCGGCCCCAACCAGACCAGCCGCGAAGACGGCAAGCGTCGGGTGGTCGTCACCGCCAACGTACGCGGCCGCGACATCGGCTCGTTCGTCAGTGAAGCCACACAGAAAATCCAGGCCGACGCGCCGGTCCCAGCCGGCTACTGGACAACCTGGGGCGGCACCTTCGAGCAATTGCAATCGGCCGCCAAGCGCCTGCAAATCGTCGTTCCGGTCGCGCTGCTGCTGGTGTTCATGCTGCTGTTCGCCATGTTCGGCAACGTCAAGGACGGGCTCTTGGTATTCACCGGCGTGCCGTTCGCGCTCACCGGGGGCATCCTTGCGCTGTGGCTGCGCGATATTCCACTGTCGATTTCGGCAGGGGTCGGCTTCATTGCGCTGTCGGGCGTAGCCGTGCTGAACGGCCTGGTGATGATCGCCTACATCCGCAGCCTGCGCGAAGACGGAAAACGACTCGACGCGGCGATTGTCGATGGCGCGCTGACCCGCCTGCGCCCGGTGCTGATGACCGCGCTGGTAATGATCATCGGCATGTCGCCCATGGCGCTGGCCCTGGGCGAAGGCGCGGAACAGAACGCGCCGCTGGGCCGTGCGGTGATCGGCGGTTTGGCGTTCGCCACAATCGCCACGCTGGTGCTGGTGCCCGCGCTGTTCGCGCTGGCCCACCGCAAGGGCGCCCCCAAAACCCGCACTATCGAACTGGAACCGAGCCATGTCTGATCCCACCCCATCACGGACTTCATCGCGAAAGGGCCGCCTTTATGGTGCGGCGGCAGCTGTTGGCGTAGCGCTGCTGGTGGGTGGCGGCATCGTTGCCCGCAATGCGGACCATACCGAACAGGCAGAATTCGCCCGCGCCAATGCATTGCCGACCGTCAATCTCGTGCACCCAAAACCGGCGGAAGCAGGCGCCATTCGTCTGCCCGGCATGTTGGAACCAGATAACGAAGCCGCCATCTATGCCCGCGCCAGCGGCTATGTGGCGCAGCGACTAGTCGATATTGGCGATCATGTGCGTGCGGGGCAGGTTCTGGCCGTGCTGGACGCGCCGGAGGTGAAACAACAACTGGCACAGGCGCAAGCGGACCTGCGCACGGCAGAAGCCAACCGGGGACTAGCGCAAGNNCAACAGGAAACCGATGAAAAGAGCGGGCGGCTAGCGGCTGCAACGGCCCTTGCCAGTTCGGCCCGTGCCAATGTCGAACGATTGCGCGCCACGCTCGGCTTCAGCCGCGTTGTGGCACCTTTTGCAGGCCGGGTGACCAGCCGCAACGCGGAAATCGGCGCCCTGGTGAATGCGGGCAACGGCGCGGCCAGCCCCCTGTTCACCATTGCAGATGACCGCCGACTGCGCCTGCGCGTCCGTGTGCCCCAGTCCTTATCAGGACAGNNGGCCAGCGGCTGAAGCCGGGCGGCTACGCTGAAGTGGCCATCCCCATGGCGGCGGGCACCGCCGTAACGCTGCCTGCCAGTGCGCTGATTGTCACACCGAAGGGAACGATGGTGGGGCTGGTCGATCGCGAAGGGCGCGTGACGATGCGCCCGGTTATGATCGGACGGGACGATGGCGCCAGCGTGCAGATCGCTTCCGGCCTGACGCCGCAGGCCCGCGTGATCGCCACTCCTCCAGAAGCGCTGGCACAAGGCGATCGGGTTCGCATCGTCCGCAACCGGGGGAAAGGTACTGCCAATGCGCAGAATTAAATTCGCCNNAAAGTTACAAATATGGCGCACGGTGGCAGGATGCCGCGCCGGCGGACCGGCAGCCGCGAGGGCAATGGTGGCGTGATTTCGACGACCCTGTACTGGACGACCTGATCGCGCGGGCGGACGAGGGCAGCCCAAGCCTTGCCGCAGCAGTAGCCCGTCTTGACCGCGCGCGGGCGGAGGCGCGCCTTGCGGGGTCGGATCTTGTCCCCACGCTGGATGCCCGCACGGCCATTTCGCGCGAACGGCTTTCCGCTGGACGGCCCATCGGTCCCGGCGTTCCGATAACGGCGGACCAGTATATTCTGGGCGGTGCGCTGAACTATGAAATCGACCTTTGGGGCCGGGTGCGCGACAGCGTAAGGGCTAGCGAAGCGGACGCGGGAGTCGAAGCGGCCAGTCTCGCCTCCGTCCGCCTCAGCCTTCATGGCGCGCTGGCGGATGCCTATTTCCAGTNNTTGCGTGGACTTGACCGGGAAGGTGCCCTGCTGCGCCGCACAGTGGACGCTTACGAAGCGTCAGACGCACTGATCCGCATCCGCCACGAAGGCGGCATCGCATCGGGCGTGGATCGCAGTCGGTCGCAGACGCAACTCGCCAATGCACAAGCGCTGTTCCGGCAGATCGCGGCACGCCGGGCGACGCTGGAAAACCGCATCGCAACACTGATTGGCATGATACCCGGGCAATTTGCCGTTGCCCCCGCCGATAGCATTGGGGCTTTGCCTACCATTGCGCCGGGCCTGCCATCCACCCTGCTCGAACGGCGACCTGACATTGCCGGGGCACAGCGGCGGCTAATTGCTGCCAATGCCCGCATCGGCGTGGCGAAGGCGGCCCGGTTCCCCCGCATCGACCTGGCATTGGCGGGTGGTTTTCAGGCCAGTGGTGCGCCCCTTGTCAGCGCCCCAACCGGATATTGGGCGCTGGGACCATTGTCGGCGGTGCTCAACTTGTTTGATGGCGGGCGGCAGCGGGCGCGGGTTGCCGTCAGCGAGGCGGAATACAACATCCTCGCCGCCAATTACCGCGAAACAGTGCTGAATGCCTTCCAGGAGGTAGAGGATTCGCTGGCCAGCACCGCGGCGCT
>DONB01000252.1 GCA_003510325.1 Thiobacillus sp.
GGAGGCGGTGAACACGCCGACAAGCGCGTCGAGGTCGGCGTCGTGGTATGGCCGCACGTGCATGGTCGAGCCCGATCCAGGCCGGGCGTCAGGTGCGGTATTCCGCGTTGATCTTGACGTAGTCGTAGGAAAAATCGCAGGTCCACACCGTGGCGTCGACGCTGCCGCGATTGAGAACGACGCGCACGGTGATCTCGGCTTCCTTCATCACCGCCGCGCCCTGCGCCTCGGTGTAGCTCGTGGCGCGACCGCCGTTTTCGGCGACGAGCACGTCGCCGAGATAGACTTTCAAGGTGTTCACATCGAGATCCATCACCCCCGCGTAGCCGATGGCGGCTAGGATGCGGCCGAGGTTGGGGTCGCTGGCGAAGAAGGCGGTCTTGACCAGCGGCGAGCGTGCGATGGCGTAAGCGATCTGCTTGCATTCGGCGCGGTCGCGGCCACCAACGACATTAATCGTCATGAACTTGGTCGCGCCCTCGCCGTCGCGCGCCATCGCCTGCGCGAGTTCGATCGCGACGTCGGCGAGAGCCGTCTTCAACGCAGCGTAGTCGGCACTCGCGGAATCCGAAATTTCAGCGTTGCCGGCCTGGCCGGTGGCGATCAGGATGAAGCTGTCGTTGGTCGAGGTGTCTCCGTCGACGGTGACGCAGTTGAACGACATGTCGGCGACCTCCTTCACCAGTTGCTGCATCAGCGCCGGTGCGATCGCCGCGTCGGTCGCCACGTAGCCGAGCATGGTCGCCATGTTGGGGTGGATCATGCCGGAGCCCTTGGCGATGCCGGTCACCGTCACGGTTTTGCCGCCGACCTGCGCCTGGCGGCTGGCGCCCTTGGCGACGATGTCGGTGGTCATGATCGCGTGCGCGGCTTCGCTCCAGTGGTTCGCAGCGAGATCGGCTTGGGCTGCGGGCAGTGCGGGCAGGATCTTGTCGATGGGCAACGGCTCGAGGATCACGCCGGTGGAGAACGGCAGCACGTCTTCGGTGGCGCAGCCGAACAACTGCGCCACCGCTGCGCAGGTCCGGCGCGCGCGATTCAGGCCTTCCTCGCCAGTACCCGCGTTGGCGTTTCCGGTATTGATCACCAGCGCGCGGATGAGGCCACCGCTTTGATCGAGCTGGCCGAGATGCTGTTTGCACAGCGTCACCGGTGCGGCGCAGAAACGATTCTGCGTGAATACGCCAGCCACTTGCGAACCCGGCGCCAGTTCGATCAGCGTGATGTCGCGCCGCCCGGGCTTTTTGATGCCGGCGGAGGCGATGCCGAGGCGGACGCCGGCAACCGGTAGCAGGGAGGCGGGATCGGGAGCGATGAGGTTGACGGGCATGACGGCAGACCGGAACGGAAAGCCGTCATTTTATGCCGGCTACCGGCCGGGCGGCGCGAGTTTTACTGCGCGCGCCCCAGCAGCCAGTTCATCACGCGGCGAAATTCGGGCCGCCACGGCCACACCGGGTCGAACTCGATCGAGCGCGCCAGCGCAGCCAGCGCAATCAGCGCGAACACGGAGAACAGCAGCTGCGAAACGAATTGGCGCGGCGTCAGCATGCCGAGAGGCATGTCGAGAAAGCCAGGGACGTAAAACAGACTGGCAAATGCAGCAAAGAGAAAAGCCGGGCCGAGGTACATGGGTCTGCTTTGAAGTAGGTGTACTGCTCAACTCAGCAATGCCTGTGCCAGTGGAATAAAATCCATAAAAAACAACAGGCTGACCTTCTGCCCGACATGCGGCCTAGGCGAAATGTAAATAAATTCGACAACTACTTTCCGAGCGGCGTCGACGCCAGCTTGCGCAGGATCTCGTGCGACAGCGAGTAGAACTGCGGCGTCGGTCCCAGGTCTTCGTAGATCGGGTCGCCATAATCGTCTTCGGCAATGATGCGACTGCCGGGGATATAGGGCATGGCCACCTCCAGTTCGTCGAGGGCGGCGCGGATCAGGTCGGCCATCAGCTGGGAATCGCTGCGCCCTGGGTACATCACGTGCAGGGCTTCAACGCGGGCGGCGTCGCGCAGCGGCAAATGGACAGCGTAGGCACGCACATCCGTGCGTGCATGCCCCTCCTTGCTCCAGCGTTGGATCAGTTCGGCGATGCGCATGCGCTTTCCCCTGCGTCACGATGGTTTCGTTATAGCAAAGCCGTCTGCCGCGCAAAGCCTGCGCCGCGGTAAATTTGTCCTAGTCCATGCGCCACACGAGCGTGCGGTTGTTCGCCGGCATGGCGATGTCCTGTTGCAGCACCAGACCCTGCGCGCGCGCCAGGGCATCGACGGCTTCGAAGTCGCGCACGCCCGAAGCCGGGTCGCGCGCCTTCAGCCAGGCATCGAAGCGGGCGTTGCTCTCCGAGGTGTACGTGCCCTTGTAGTTGAAGGGGCCATACACGGCCAGCACGCCGCCGGCCTGCAGTACCGCGCCGACACCCGCAAAGAACCGTTCCACTTCGGGCCAGCCCATGATGTGCAGGGTGTTGGCGGAAAACACCGCATCGTAGCGGCCGCTGTGCCAGGCGGTGTCGTTGACGTCGAGCGCCAGCGGCGGCAGCACGTTGGGCAATGCCGCGTCATCGAGCCACAGGCGGATGCCGGCATGATGCTGCGGCACGTCGGCGGTCTGCCACACGAGATGCGGCAGTTCGGGCGCGAAATATACTGCGTGCTGGCCGGTGCCGCTGCCGATTTCCAGCACCCGGCTGCAGTTTGCAAACACCTCGCGCAGCACCGCAATGATCGGCGCGCGATTCTGCACGCAGGATTCGGCAAACGGCCTGTCGGTCAAAGCGGCCCCCCCGGCTTCCTGCATTGGCACTGGTATTCGGAGCCCTCGCCCGGCGCAAGCTTGCAGGCAAATGCCTGAACGCCGACGATGCCGCATATTTCCCTGCACTGGGCCTCTTTTTCCTGGCAGAAGGTGACGTAATCGGGCGCGGCGGGCGGCTCGCTGGACGTGAAGGATATGCAGCCGGCGAGCAGGATGGCGGGTGACAGCAGAAAAAGGATACGGAACATGGTGTCTTCTTGGGGTTGGCGCAGCGCGCGGATGGGGGCTGCTGATGTTTACACGGTATTCAGGTCGACCAGCCGGCCGTCGGCCAGCAGCAGGGCTGTATGCACCGGCTTGCCGGGATACAGGCCGGCCAGCAGGGTCTGGTAGCCGGCCAGCTGGGGCCGATGGCGCTCGGCCAGTTGTGCGTCCGACAGGCTGCGGCTGTCGACGCCGGTTTTATAGTCGACCAGCCATACCGCGTCGTCGAATTCCACCACGCGGTCGAGCCGCTGCATGCGGCCGTCGGCATCCAGCAGCGCCAGCTCGTTGTGCGCGCGCCGATACTGCGCGGGGTCGAAGAGGTGCGCCAGATGTGATTGCGCCAGCAGCGCGCGAGCATCGGCCTCGATCTGCTTCAATTCGGCCGCCACCCCCAGATGCAACGCTAGCGCCGGCAGGTCGCGCGGCGTCCCGGGCGGCGCATGGTGTTCGAGGCAGGCATGGAACAGTTCGCCGCGGGCGGCGGCCGGGTTGGCGGGCGCGGGCGCAAGCCGCTGTCCGATGGCAGGCGCGGCGATGCGCGGCGTTGCAGCCACTTCCGGGTTGGCGTCGGCAGTTTGGGCTGGCGGCAGATCGGCCGGCAGCCCCATGCCCTGCCACGCCGCCTCGACCCGCTGCAGCCAGGCGCTCTTGTCCGCGGCGCCGCTGACGATCAGCCCCTGCTCGGCGCGGGTGAGCGCCACGTACAGCAGGTTGTCCGATTCGCGTTGCGCCAGCGTGTCCTCTTCGTCAAACCAGGGTTGGCGGCTCGCGCCGCGATCATCCTGCCTGCCGAAGAGCGAAAAATGCGCGGGCCGCGGGGCCTGGGGCGGCCATGGCGCCAGCACCGCGTAGCTGTCGCCTTTCGGGTGGTCGCTGCCGCCCAATAGCCAGACGATCGGCGCTTCCAGACCCTTGGATCCGTGGATGGTCAGCAGCCGCACCGCGTTTTCGCCGTCGGCCGCGAGTCCCTCGCCGGGCGCGGCGTCGGCGTCGTCGGTGAGCGAAGCCAGCTCGCGGATGAAGCCGGCCAGCGTCGGATAGCGCCCGGCGTCCTGTGTCAGCGCCAGCTGCATGAAGGCGCGCAGGTTGGCGGCGACCTGCGGCTGCAACGCTGCAGGCACGGCGGCGGCGTAGCGCGCTTCGACATCACCCTCGAAGTAGATGCGGTCGAGCAGGTCGTGCACCGGCAGCGTGCCACAGTGGGCGCGCCAGCGGGCCAGCAGCCGGGCGGCGCGCGCGAGCGTCGGCGGGNNGTCGTCCGCAGCGCCGGGCGCGAACACCTGCAGCAGGTCGTCGTCGCTGCAGCCGAAAATTGGGCTTTTCAGCACGTGCGCCAGCTTCAGGTCGGCGTGCGGCAGCAGCAGGGTTTCGAACAGCGCGATCACGTCCTGTGCTTCCAGCGCATGCAGCAGGCCGCCGCGCCGCGAGGTGATGAAGGGAATGCCGGCGGCTTCCAGTTCACGCTCGTACAGTTGCAGGTGCGTGCGCTTCCTCACCAGCGCCATCACGTCGCCGGGACGCGCGGTGCGCGGGCCTTCCTTGTCTGCCACCCCCCAGCGGCCCAGCACCTCGTCGCGCAACACCCGGGCAAACAGCCGGGCTTCCGCGTGCACGGCGCGGTCGTCGGCCTCCGGCTGCGGCGTCGTGAGCGGGTTGCGCAGTCCGTCGGCCGCTGCGGATTCCGTTTTTTCCACCTGCACCGGCAGACTGCGCAGCGCGCCGGGGCGGCTTTCGTTTGCCGGCGCATGCGTGTGCTCGGCAAACCCGTCCACCTCGGCGAACACCGGATTGATCGCCTGCACGATCGCCGGCGCCAGGCGCCGCGTCATGTCGGTGCTGAAACAGGCGGCATCAAAATGCGTGCGCAGAAACTCCGCCGTCGCGCTGAACACCCGCGCCTCGCCGCGGCGGAAGCGGTAGATCGCCTGCTTCGGATCGCCCACCATGAATACCGTCATGTCGCTGTCCGCCGCGCGCGCCTCGGCCAGCCAGGNNTGCAGCGGGTTGGTGTCCTGGAATTCGTCGAGCAAAAGATGGCGGTAGCGCGCGTCCAGCTTCAGCGCCAACGCGGGGGCGTGCTCCTCGCTGGCGAGCAGGCGGCAGGCCAGCCATTCGGCGTCGGCAAAGTCGATCACCCCCTGCTGCGCCTTGACATCCTGGTACGCGCCGAGCAGCGCGTGACCGAGCAGCAGGCCATGGCAATTGAGCGTCCAGATGCGCTGGTCAGTCTGGATTGCGGTGACGCTTTCGAGCGCGGACTCCAGCGTGTCGAGGTCGCGCAGGTAGGTGTCGAGTTCGGCGCCGAGTGCTTTTTCCAGCTCCTTCGTCGCCTGTTTCTTGCGCCGCTTGCCCGCGGTCATCAGGTGTTTCATCAGCGCGGCGTGCGCGTCGTCGGGCGGCAGGCTCAGGCTGCGCTGGATTTCCGGCGCGCGCGCCTGTTCGCTCTTGCCGCCTTTTTCCAGCGCAAAGCCCACTCGCTTCACCCGCGCCGCCATCAATTCGTCGGCCCAGAAAGCCGCTACAGGATCGCTGTCCAGGTCAGGATGCAGCGCCGGCCGTAATTGCTCCAGTGCATAGGCCACCGGATCGGGCTGGCCGTCGGTATACGCCCACCACTCCGCCCGCGCCTGTACAAAATGCGCAAGCAGTGCGCGCAGACTGTGCTCGCCGATGTCGCCCAGCAAGGCCAGCAGTGCGGCGCCTTCCGGTGAGTCCGCACCCGCATGGGGTACACCAAAGGTAGGCAATCCGCTATCGACTAAAGCCGATGCGGAATTGACACCGCCGGTGGGTGGCCCGCCGTTTCGCGGCGACCCTTCCGCAGCCCATTTCGACAGCAGTTGGTCGCGCACCTCGTTCTGCAGCTGCCTTTCGCGTTCCAGCAGCGGTGCACCCCACGGCAATCCGGCTTCCAGCGGCGCACGCTTCAGCAGGTCGAGAAACCAGCCGTGAAACGTCGTCACCGTCGGCCCCGGCTGTGCGGTCAGCACCGTTTCCAGCAGGCCGCGCGCGCGTGGCAACTGAGCATCGATCTCGTGTTCCGGCACCGCACGCACGCGCAAGAATTCGCGCACCGTCACGTCGTCTTCCAGCGCCAGCACGCGCAGCCATTCGTGCAGTCGGTCCGTCATCTCCTGCGCCGCCTTGCGCGTGAAGGTGATCGCCAGCAGTTCCGAGGGTTCGGCACCCGCCAGCAGCAGACGCAGTATGCGCGACACCAGGAGCCAGGTCTTGCCGCTGCCGGCGCACGCTTCGACCACGGCAGAGCGGGCTGGCGAGAGCGCGCTTCCGATATCCAGCGATTTATACATGCCACATCCCCTTCCGGCACAGCCCGCGCGCTTCGCAGTAATTGCAGACTGCGTCGATCCCCGATGCGGGCAGCGCGGCCCCCGCGGCGAGCGCTTCGAGGAGTTCGGGCAGGCGGCGGCTGATGGCGTCGACGTCGGTTTCGCCGTCGAGTTCGAGCGGGGCGACCGGGGTTTCGTTGATCGGCAGGTAGACGGCGGCGGCCTCGGCGAGCCAGGCGTAGAACGGCAGCTGGATGGCTTCGTCGGGCGTCTTGAGCTTCTTTTTCAGGCCTTGCGCGGAACCGGTTTTATAGTCGATGACGGTACGGGCCTCATTTTTTTCATCGACGCGATCGACGCGGCCATGCAGCGTGATTTCGCCGAGGCCGGCAACATGAAACGGCATGGCGAACTCCGCTTCGCCGGAGTGGTAATGCCAGCCCTGGGCGACCCAGTCCAGCCAGGCGTCGACGTAGGCGGGCTGGATTTTCTCCCAGCGGCTGCGCCAGGCGGCGGCGGTCCAGGCGGGCAGCGCAGCGAATTCGGCGGCGGAGATTTCCTGCAGCCGGGCCAGCGCAGCATCGCGCCCGGGCGGCGGGGCGCTGTCGTGAAAGGCCTTGAGGATGCGGTGCAGCGCGTTGCCGTAATCGCTCTTGTCGAGTGCCTCGTCGGCTTCGTCGAGCTCCTGGATGCCGAGCACGCTTTTCACGAAAAAACGGTAGGGGCAGTCGAGCAGGGTCTGATAGGCGGTGGGCGAATATCGACGCGGCAGGTGCGCGGCCGCCACAACCGGCGCGGGCCGCACGCTGGCACCGGGCAGCGGGCCGGACTGGGCGGGCGGCTCGCCGCCGGTCTGTTCGCCCAGCGTTTCGCCCCACGCGGCCTGGTGCNNGCCAGGCCTGCCAGCTCATCAGCGCGGGGCCCTGGGTCAGCAACTGCATCAGGTCGACGGTGGCGGCTTCGGCCTCCTGGGCTGCGGTGGGCAGGCCGAGCTGCGCGCGGGTGGCCTGGCTGAACAGGCCCGGCGCGGGGCGCGCCGGCAGATGGCGGGCGTCGGCGCCGATTACAGCGACGGCGTCGAACAGGCGCCCGCGCGCGGCGGGCAGCGAAGTCAGCACGATGGGACTGGCGACGCGGGCGTCGATGAAACTGGCGGATTCGAGGGCCAGATTGAGCCAGCGCCGCCATTCGCCGAAGCTGTATTGTTCGCCGTCGTCCGCCAGATCGCGACGCAAGGTGTCGAGCGTCTCAAGTACGCTGGCGCCGGCGGCGTCGGCCTGCAAGGGCGCCATCGCATTGAGCTGGACGAGGCTGTCGGCCAGACGCGCAAGCCACACGGCCAGCGGCGCGCGTCCCTGGGCGAAGCCTTGCTTGGCGTTGAGCGGCGCGGCGAGCCAGGGCGGCAGCGCGCCGAAGCGGGCATGCGCCAGCCGTTGAATATCGGTGCGGCCCTGCGCCACGCCCTGCCGCCGCAGCGCGAGCTCGAACTGCAGCACCTGGTCCTGCCGTTCGGCAGGATCGCCCAGCAGGAACGGCGACTTCAGCAGGTCGAGCAGCTCGACGTGCGGAAAGTCGCTCGCCACGCACTCCAGCCAGCGGTCGATCACCGCGGCCGCGGCGGTGGTCGACAGCGTCCAGCCGGTTTCGTCGGCCACCAGCACGTCCAGGCGTTCGAGCAGCGCGCGCACGCGACGCGCGGTTTCGCGGTCAAGCGCGATCAGCGCGAGCTCGCGCCTGCCGGCGTTCAGCTGGGCCGCCACCCAGGCGGCGACGGCGCGCGCTTCGGCTTCCAGGTGCGGCGCGGGGTAGACGGCGATGCGCGCTTGCACGGGCGACTCGGGGCACGCGCGTGCCAGCGCTGCGGCACGCTCGCGCAACGGCGGCTCGGTCTGCTGCCAGGCCTGATGCAGGGTGTACGCGACGCTGTCGGCGGCATCGGCCGTCAGTTCGAACAGGCTGACCGGGGCATGCGTGGCGCAGCGCTCGAGAAACTGCCGTTCGACCGCGGTCAGCATGCCCAGTGCGTAGCCATAGATCGGTTGCGGCGCGGACTGGATCTGCTAGAGCAGCCTGTCCAGCGCGCGCGCATAACGCGCCTGCGGGTCGCTGCCGTCGTTGTTGAGGGCCTGCCACACCGCTTCGATCAATGCCGTTTCGCGGTCGAGCGCGTCGGCATGCAGCGCGCGGATCTGCGAGCCGATTTCGCCGCCCAGGCGTGCGGCCGAGAGCTCATCGGCCAGTCCAAGCAGCTCGTTGGCGAGCGCCCACTTGTCGATTTTCCCCAGCCAGTCAACGCGGCGCAGCACGCCATGCAGCCGTGCCAGGCGCCGGGCCTGGGGCTCGGCGTGATCGTCGGCGTTGCGGGTGTCCTGCAGGGTGCTTTCGGCCCAGCTTTTAAGCGGCGTGATGCGTGGCGGGACCAGTGCAGAGCGGCCGGCGGCCTGCGCCAGCGCGCGGGCAAAATCCTGCCCGGCGCGGTGGTTGGGAACGAGCACCGTCAGCCCGGACAGGTCGGGCAGGCGGTCGGCATGGTGATCGAGCAGGGCGCGGACGACGACATGCGGAAGCGCGCCGTCGCTGGCGTGTTCCAAGCGGCTCAGCGCTCCAGGTATTGCAGCTTGTCCTTGACCTGGGCCCAGTCGTCGGCGTCGGGCAGCGGGTCCTTGCTTTCGATGATGACCTTCCATTCCTTGGCGAGCTGGGCGTTCAGCGCGATGTAGGCGCGCTGGTCGTCCGGCACGTCGTCCTCGGCGAAAATGGCCTCGACCGGACATTCGGCCACGCACAGGGTGCAATCGATGCACTCCTCGGGGTCGATGACGAGGAAGTTGGGACCTTCATGGAAGCAATCCACCGGACAGACATCGACACAGTCGGTGTATTTGCACTTCACGCAGGCGTCGGCTACAACGTAAGTCATTCGAATTTACCCTGATGGTTGAAAACGCCCCGGTTGCTTGCGGGCGGCAATTTTGATGTAGCATATCGGCACAAAACCGAATTTTCCAGCATTACCGTCTGTTTCAAACTTATCCAAGCCGGGTCCGGCCATCCCCATACCCCTAATTAGGAGCTTCACCAATGAGCGAGCATGTTCATTACATATCCGACGATTCCTTCGAACAGGAAGTCCTTCAGGCCGGCGTGCCGGTGCTGGTGGATTACTGGGCGGACTGGTGCGGCCCCTGCAAGATGATCTCGCCGATCCTCGACGAAGTCGCCAAGGAATACGCCGGCAAGCTCAAGGTGTGCAAGCTCAACATCGATGAGAACCAGGCCACGCCGCCCAAGTTCGGTATCCGCGGCATTCCCACCCTGATGATCTTCAAGAACGGCAACGTCGAAGCCACCAAGGTCGGCGCCCTGTCCAAGTCGCAACTCACCGCTTTCGTCGACAGCAACATCTAATAAAACCGTCTTACCGGACGGCGCATCCGCGAGCTGCCTGCTCGCAAAGCCGTCCGGCCCCATCCCTCTCCTCACGTCCGGCTCTTTCAAGCGAGCCTCATCAGGCCCCTTCCATGCATCTTTCCGAACTCAAGCAGAAACCCATCACCGAGCTTCTCGAAATCGCCGCTACCAACGGCATCGACAACGCCAACCGCTTCCGCAAACAGGAACTGATCTTCACCATCCTGAAAACGCTGGCCAAGCGCGGCGAGAGCATATACGGGGATGGCGTGCTGGAAGTGCTGCCGGACGGATTCGGATTCCTGCGATCGCCGGAAACCTCGTATCTCGCCAACACCGACGACATCTATGTCTCGCCGTCGCAGATCCGCCGCTTCAACCTGCACACCGGCGACAAGATCGAAGGCGAGATCCGCACGCCGAAGGACGGCGAGCGCTACTCGGCGATGACCAAGCTCGACCTGATCAACGGCGAGCCGCCCGAAGCCAGCAAGAATAAGATCCTGTTCGAGAACCTCACCCCGCTGCATCCGGACAAGCCGCTTAAGCTGGAGCGCGAGATCAAGGCCGAGGAAAACATCACCAGCCGCGTGATCGACATCGTCGCGCCGATCGGCAAGGGCCAGCGCGGCTTGATCGTCGCTCCGCCAAAGGCGGGCAAGACGATCATGCTGCAGAACATCGCCAGCAACATCACCCGCAACAACCCCGAGTGCCACCTGATCGTTCTGCTGATCGACGAGCGTCCGGAAGAAGTGACCGAGATGCAGCGCACCGTGCGCGGCGAGGTCATCTCGTCCACCTTCG
>DONB01000249.1 GCA_003510325.1 Thiobacillus sp.
GCCGGCGGCGATCAGCATGGCATCGAAGGGAATTTTCACTTCGACGCCGCCGTGTTCAGCGAGCAGGATCTTCTCGCCGTTTTCAATCAGGAATTTTTTGGCCTTGTGCTCGACCAGCACCTCGATGCCTTCGGCGCGGAAGCGCTGGGTCACGAGCTCGGACACGTCCGGGTCTTCGCGGTTGAGGATGCGCGGCGCCTGCTGCACCAGTGTCACCTGGGCTTTGAGGCGGGNNCAGGTCAGGTAGCCCACTTCGTCGAGGCCTGGAATCGGCGGCACGAAGGGACGCCCGCCCGCCGCGATGATAATGCTGCGCGTGGTGAGGCGCTGCGTGGCGCCGTCGTGGCGGACGACTTCCACTTCCCAGGGGGAAACGATCTTCGCAGCGCCTTCGATCACCTCGACGCCGAGGCCGGTGTAGCGCGCGATGGAGTCATGCGGTTCGATCGCCCGCACCGTACGCTGCACGCGTTCCATTACCTCAGAGAAGTCGAATTCGGCTCGGGCTTCGCGGATGCCAAGCTCGCGCGAACGCGCCATTTGCGACAGGAGTTTGGCCGAGCGGATCAGCGCCTTCGAGGGCACGCAGCCGGTGTTGAGGCAGTCGCCGCCCATCTNNCCGCCGCCGATCACAACCAGGTTACGCTCGAAGCGGCGGGGTTTTTTCCAGCCGCTCAAGCAGCATCTCCCAGCGCGCCGCCGCAACTGCTGCCCTGGCCGGCGGTGCAGCCGTAGCAGTGGTCGGCTACCTGGATGGGCTGTCCGGAAATATCATCGGTCAACAGGTCGGCGAGCGTCCTCGGCCCCTGCAGGGGCAGCCCCAGCATCTGGTTGAAGTCGCAGTCGTACAGCCGCCCCCGCCAGTCCACGCTGAGCAGCTCCCGGCACATGACCTGCTCCAGGTTGTCGGGGTTGTGGCTGGACTTCAGCAGTTGCATGTAGTCGCCGAATTGGCCCTTGGACACCAGTGTGCTGCCGAAGCGCAGGATGGGCATGTTGGCCAGGCTGTAGAGCCGGTTGAAGACAATGCCGTAGCGGGCTGCCAGCTCCCGCTTGTAGGCCGCCTCCAGGCCGGCCTGGGGCGGGGGCAGGCTGGGGCCGAGCGGGTTGTAGACCAGATGCAGATTGAGGCCGCTGCCTGCTTGCCCATAGCCCAAGGCGTTGAGCTGCCTGAGGCCGGCGATGCTGCGCTCGAACACGCCCTTGCCGCGCTGGCCGTCGACGTTCTCCTCAAGGTAACACGGTAGCGAGGCCACCACTTCCGCACCCTGTTCAGCAAGGAAATCGGCCAGATCGTCCTGGCCCGGCTCGGACAGGATGGTGAGGTTGCAGCGGTCAATGACCGTCACCCCCAAATTCCGCGCCGTTTCGACGAGCCAACGGAAAAGCGGATGCAGTTCCGGCGCGCCGCCAGTGAGGTCCAGCGTGCTCATCCCGCGCGCAGCCAGCACGCGCGGGNNGCGGCTCGGGCCGGCGTTGACGTGGCAATGCAGGCAACTCTGGTTACAGCGGTAGCCCAGGTTGACCTGTAGTGTTGTCAGCCGGCTACGGTGCAGCGGGGGAAAATCCGTTGTCTGCAAGAGGGGAAAGGTATTGTGCATGTGCTTACTGGATTCGGAAATGACCGCGCGATGACCGCGTTATGCGGCATAAGGAATGTTGGGGATGGGCGTATATATTTGTCAGGGCCATTTGGCTTGGCTGATTGATCGGGAACACATCTTCGCCGTGCCGGAGTTCATCGACGCGGACCATCGACCAAGCAACTGGCCACCCCGGTAGACACGCAACTCATCGGGTGCGAACGCTTCCCAGGGTTCGTCGTCGGGTAAGGGCGCGGATGCGATTAAAACCGATGCGACGCCTCCCTCCGAGCGCTGTTGGCTGTACAGCCGATCATGGCCGTAGGCAATCAAGTGTTCACCGTCCGTCAGCAGAAAATTGAACTGGCCGTATACAGCAATAGCGGCGCTACGGAGCGCCAAGGTCTCTAACCAGCCCTCGGTCATTTCGGGAGGCGGGCCTTGGAACGTGGCGGGGAACGTGCCGGCAATCTCTTCCAGCAAGTAGATGAAAGCATGCTCGGAATCCGTCTCGCCCTCAGGATGGGAATGGCGCGGGTGGCAGCAACCCTGGAGGGCTACGACCTCCGGCACCTGGCCATTGTGCGCGAATACCCAGGAACGGCCGCAGCACGTGCGCATGAACGGATGCGTGTTCTCCAGCGTATGCGCGGTCGGCGGATTGGCCTTGCGCACGTGGGCGATGATGAGCCGGGAATGAATCTGTTCCGCTATTTTCGTAAATACTGCACTACGCGCCGCCGCTTCGGGCGCTTTGTGGATCGCGAATGCATCGCCTTCAACATAGGCCAAGCCCCAACCGTCCGGGTTGTCCGCGGTCTCCCCGCCGCGCATCCCGAACAGCGATAGCGGGCTACGCGCGGAAATGGGCTGCTCACTGCTCATGCCGAATAGTTCGCACATAGCGCTAACACCTTCTCGTCGATACGCGCGCCGCGAAATTCACAGCGACCTTCGCGCCCTGGCGCTGTTCGTCGTGAAAACACATGATCGAGACGTTCTTCGCGGATTCCGCCATGGCGATTCCCTCCTAGAAATTCACGATCTCGTCGGCATCCGAGATCAGCGCGCTCAGACCTTTCATCGAACTCTTTGTCACGCCGGGTAGCGGGTAGCCCTCTTCCCAGCCGAGCCGGCGCATGGTGCCGCCGCAGGCCTGCGCATCGAGGCCTACATCGAGCAGTTCATAGAACAGGGCACGTGATGGATTGTCCGCCGCCAGTTCCGGGTCGGCGAGGCGCACGCCGTCTTCTACCAGAAACAGACATACATCCTTGTTGTCCGCCAGCATCGCCCCGGCGAGGCGGATCGCGGTATAACAGCGATTATCGGGCGCGTCGGGCGCGGCATGCAGAATGATCAGTGCCTGGGTCATGTTTTTCCTAGAACCATTTGTAAAGCCAATATTTTTCGTAGGCCACCTTGCCCCAATGCAGCAGGTGTCCGGCTTGTCTCGGTTTCATCCGCGGCGCGGGCTCGGCGTAGAAGTTGCCGCTGCCGAATCCGGCCCGGCCCTCGCCGGCTTCGATGAAGCATGCGCCCTCGCCCTGAAACTGCTTCATCGTAGCCTTTGCCGGTGATGTCCGCGGCGAGGTTGTGCGCAACCACTTCGGCCTGCCCGTGCGCCAATACGCCGGCCTTGGGCAGCGGCTTGCCGATGGCGAGCGGGATGCCGGTCACGTCGCCAATGGCATACACGCCGGAGAAAGGCGTGGCGAGCGTGGCGCGATGGNNGAACCGCAGCCCAGCCGCTGTCGCCGCACAGCCCCGCCGCGCGTACCGCCTCCGGCGCGCGATGCGGCGGCACATAGACCAGCAGGTCGAAGTCAGCGCTGGCGCCACTTTCGAAATAGATGCGACGCGCTTCGGGGTCCACCGACGCGACTTTTTCCCGCGGGTGGTAGCCGGTGCCTTTTTGCTCGACCATGGCCCGCACCTGCGCCGAGGCCTCGGCTCCCGCCACAGGCATCGGACCCGGCTCGGGCGAATAGAGATCGATCTGTATCCGGTCGCGCAAGCCGCGCCGGCGAGTGTCCCATTCCAGCAGCATGGCCGCCTCGTAGGGCGCGGCCGGGCATTTGAACGGCATTGCGCTCACCAGCACCACAATGCGGCCGTGCGTCAACGTCAGGCGCGCGTCGCGAATGGCTTCCGCGCCCGCCAGGCTGTAAAGATTGTGCCCGGCCTGAGCCAGGCCCGGCACCGCCTCCGGCGCCAGCTCCGCACCCAGGGCGATGACCAGGTAATCCGCGGACAATTCTTTTCCATCCACGGTCACCGCGCGCCGCGCCGGGTCGATGCGCTCCACTCGGCCTTGCACCCACTCGATGCCGCGGTGCGAGAGTGCGGTGTAAGGCCGGGAAATCTGCCGCGGCGCGCGCAGCCCGAGCATCAGCCACAGCAAGGAAGGCTGAAATAAATGCGTGGAGGCTTGTTCCACCAGCACGATGCGGTGCTCGCGCGACAGCGCGCGGCGAAGCCGGCTGGCGGCGACGATGCCGCCGATGCCGCCGCCGAGAANNGTACGGTTTTGCCCTGTGCCATGGTCTGCCCCCGAGGTTTGACGAGACTACAAGCCCGCCATGGTGGCCGCCGCATCCCACTCGCGCACGATCTGGAGCAACTGCCCCGCGTGGGCCGCCTCCGGATCGTACGCCACGGTCAGCATATGAGAATGCGTGGGGCTGAAGTGTGCCGAGACCACCCCCTTGCTCCCGCCCAACGCTTCCTCGATTTTTGCGCGTTGCCCGGCGCTCAATGTCGGATGCACATGAATCAGAATATCTGCGAAGTCCATAGCACTCTCCTTTGCCGGTTTAGCGGCGAGGTTGTTGAAGGCGGTCTCAGCGACCGAGATCGCGTTTTTTCTGCTCGAATTCCTCGCGCTCGATCTCGCCGCGCGCGTAGCGTTCCTCCAGAATCTGCAATGCACCCTTCTGCGCTGGCGCGTCTCGGCTGCTTGGTTCACCTGGCCGCCATTTAATCAGGGCAAAAATCCCCAGGATAAGCAGCCCCAAGAACAGCAGCATGAAAAGCCAGCCGAAACCGGGCGCCCAGATGCCAAATGTTCCCATCCCGTCCATCATGTTCTACTCCTTAAAAAGTCAGCACCCGGTCAGACTCGCAGGTAAGGCGATACAGATCCTGCATGGTGGACAATGCACACACCTCGCCCGCCTCGGCGTTGCAGCTTGAGGCAGGTGCCGCAAGCGTCGATTTTTCCACCGCGATCGGCCAGTTCCTACAGCGCCTTCGTCACAGCGAAATGCTCCGTATCCAGGGACTCGCATTCGACGCCTTTGCCGAGCAGGAATACATGGACCGCGTCGTCCTGCCCGAGCGCGAAACTGCCCAGGCGGAAAGCGTCCACACGGTTTCCGGGTCGTTCGAACTGATCACGATGCCTAATTTCATACTGGTCTCCTTTAGCGGGTGTTTTGCCGGATCCCGGACAGGATCACGAACGTCATGCGGCCGGCGACGCTGCCAAGGGTCTCGCCGGGATCGGGATTGCCCACTTTAAACCACATGCCCGCGGTTTCTCCCTTTGCGTATGGCGTGCCGTTCTCCAGCGTGCCGGTCTCGGTGATGCGCACCCGCACCTTTGCGAGGATATCGATCCGATGGCCCGCAACCTGCGCCGCCACCGCGTAACCCCGCTTCATGGCGGAGACTTCTTCTCGACTCACGTTGCAGGCATCGCATACTTCGATATCCAGCGCGGGGAGCGGCTTGGTCTGGGCCGGTGACTCGCAGCGCATGGCTTGCTCTTGCGGTTGCTGCAGTACTCCGGACTCCATGGGCCTGGCGGCAGTCACGTTCGCCTGGGCGAGCAGGGACGACAGCGCGAGAATGGTGGCAACGGTGCGTATGCGGCTCATGGTGGCTCCTTTTATTCGACCGGGTTAAGCGGGCGGCTGAAAATGCTGTACCCCTGCGTTCCCGTCTCGATGTTGAATGGTATGCCCTCAGTCTCGGCGTAGGGTGCGGTGAAGAGATTGAGCGCACCGCCCGTCGCCGGCGGGTCGAGCTGGAAATCGCGGGCGTGGTTGTAGGCGATCCAGTTGGTCTCGGCGCTGCCCAGCAGATAGGC
>DONB01000245.1 GCA_003510325.1 Thiobacillus sp.
CCGATCACCAGGCGGTCGAGCAGCGTGTCCTGGCCGACGATGACGCCAGACAAGGCCTGGCGCAATTCAAGGATGCGAGCTTGGTTCGACATGGAAATTTCCGTTATTGGTTCTCATAGATCCACCCTAGCGGAGCGGCCGGGGGGCGGCAATGGGTGCTTAAGCTTAAGCCTAAGCCTGCCCGCATCGGATCAGCAGGCGCCTCAGGTCTTTTCTCCGGTCGCCAGCAGCAACCCGCCCCAGGGCAGCATGCTGGGCACGCCCCGTTCAAGCCGGACTGCGAAGCCCGATCCCGAAGTCAGGAAAATGGCCGAACGCAGGATCAGGTTTTTCACCGGCAAGCCCGCGAACATCGCGCGCACTTCGCGTGCAGTATGCCAGCGCGCGCCGCGATAGGCGCCGGCGCCGCCGTGCCTGCCCTTGCTCCGGTACAGCAGGCTCGTTCGGTTGAGCCAGCCAAGTGCAAAGCGGTGACGCGTCACCCGCACGGCCTCGGTCACGGCACGGCGTTCGTCGTCGACAAAACAGAGCGCGGCGATCGACAGCGCATGATCGAAGCTGGCATCGGCAAACGGCAGCCTGCGCGCATCGCCCTCCACCCAGCTCAAGGCCGGGCTGCTGCAGGTACGCGCGTAATCCAGCCACTCAGGATTGGGGTCGAGTCCCGTTGTGACAAACCCCTCCGCGGCGGCACGACGGGNNAGCAGCCGATGTCGAGCAGGCTGTCGCCCGGCTGCGCATCGAGACCGCGCGCGGCCAGTGCATATTCGGTTTCGCCGACCCAGCACCCGCGCGACGTGTGGTACCAGGCTTCGTAGTCGATGGCGTCCAAGCTATCAATGCCCGGCGGGGCGGCTGGCGCGCGCATGGGCCTCGAATCCGCCCTTGGCTTTCCAGCCCTCGATGCCATCCTGCAGCACCTTGACGTTGTCGTAGCCCAGCAGACGCAAGCCGAACACGGCCTGCGCAGACAGCGATCCGGAATTGCAGTACATCACCACCATGCGGTCCTTCGGCAGTTCGGCACGACGGGCCACGGCCTGACGCCACTCGATGTTGACCGCGCCGGGGATATGTTCCTTCGCGTATTGCGCGGCGTCGCGTGCATCGACGATGAAAACCTTCTTCCATTCCTCTTTCGGGATCTGTTCCGGCCAGATCAGACTGCTGCTGTATTCGGCGAAGTCCATGTAGCCGGAGATCGCATCGACCACGGCAGGGTTCTCTTCCGCATGTGCCGGCGCGACGAGCAAGGCGATGCTGGCGAACAGGGTAATAAGCGTTATGTTCATGCGAATTCCTTTATGAATACGATCAATCCCTGGCCGGATTGAGGCGCGGGTGGGTTTCCTCGCACGCCATCAATACGATCAGGCCCGAGACGAACATCGCGGTCGCAGTGAACCAGAACCCGGCCTCGATTCCGCCGGCGAGCGCCGCCACCGCGCCCAGCAGCAGCGCGCCGATGCCGTAGCCGAGGTCGCGCCAGAAGCGGTAGATGCCGATCGCCGAGCCGCGCCAGTTGGGATGCGCGATGTCGGACACGGCAGCCGACAGCGTGGGGTACAGCAGCGCCATGCCGAAGCCCATCACCGCGGCGGCGAACGACCACCACAGCTCGCCCTCGCCCATGAGCACCAGCGCGACGCCGGCGCCGCACAGCCACATGCCCCAGACGATGGGCCGTTTGCGGCCGATGCGGTCCGACAGATGGCCGGTGAGAAACTGCGAGATGCCCCAGACGAAGCCGTACACGCCGACGACCCAGCCGATACCGGCGAGCGAAAGGCCGTGCTGATAGAGGTAGACCGGAAAGAACACCCACACCAGCGCATCGACGAATTTCTCCACCAGCCCGGCCTGGCTCACCGAGGCCATGCGCGCGTCGCGCCACGACATCAGCGTGAAGACCTCCCAGGTGGTGGGCGTGTCGGCGATGTTGGCGGGATAGCGCGGCTTCGGACCGGCCATCAATCCCGCCGCGTGCTTTTTGCCTTCGGCATGCGCCCACGGCAGCGTGTCCTTCACCCACAGCAGCGTCAGCAGACCGGCGGCGCCGATCACGATCACGCCGAAAATCAGCAGGCCTTCGCGCGGCCCGTAGGCGGTGGCGAGGTAGCCGGTGACGATGCCCGCCACCGCGACGCCGAAGTAGCCGGAGAATTCGTTGAGGCCGATGGTCAGCCCGCGCTGGTCGGCCGTGGTCAGATCCAGCTTGGAGGTCTGCGTCATTGACCAGGCGAGGCCCTGGTTCACGCCCAGCAACACGGTCGCGGCGACGATCCAGCCCCAGTTCGGCGCGACCAGGATCATGAAGGGTATCGGCACCGCAGCCAGCCAGCCGAGGAACAGCACCTTCTTGCGCCCCATGCGCTCGGACATCCGTCCGGCGACGAAATTGAGCGTGCCCTTTACGAAGCCGAAGGCGGTGACGAAGGCCATCAGCATCATGAACGAGCCCTTGGCGACGCCGAACTCGGATTCGGCGAGCGCCGGCACCACGGTGCGGAACATGCCGATGGTCAGCCCAACGAAGAACACCTGCACCAGCTGGTGCGAAAACTGGGCGAGGTTGTGGCGGATGCCGTAACGGTATTCGTCCACCCCATGGGCCACGTTCTGGGTCAGCGACATGCTCATTGGCCGAGGTTGAACGCGACCATGCGATCCATTTCCGCAGGGCGCGGCGGGATCGTCTCGGTCAGCGCGGTGACGAATTCATCGCGGCTCATCGACAGCATCGGGTTCGAGCGCTTCTCGAAGCCCAGGGTCGACATCGGCTTGCCCGACATGCCGGCGCCGCAGGCGCTGCCCGAGGTGTGGCCCGGATACAGCTCGACCTCGGCCGGCAGGGTGAGCAGACGCTGCTGCAGCGTATCGTAGAGTTGCCCGGCCATCTCGGCCTCCTGCCCGGCGAGATCGGGACGACCGGCGCTGCCGACGAACAGCGTGTCGCCGGTGAGCACGAACCACGGCACTTCGGTGCGGCGCTTGTCGGTGACGACCAGGCAGATCGAGTCGGGGGTGTGGCCGGGCGTGTGAATCACGTCGACGAGGACGTTGCCGACCTCGATGCGCTGGCCATCCTTGAGCGCCTCGAAGGGATACTTCACGCGGTCCGCGTTGGATTCATGCAGGCAGTAGGCCGCACCGGTCAGTTCGGCGAGCTTGCGGCCACCGGAGAAATGATCGGCGTGGACGTGCGTGTCGATGATGTGGGTGATCTTCACGTCCTGCTTCGCGGCTTCGTCGATGAACCACTGCTCGTCGCCGAGCACTGGGTCAACGGCGACGCCGACATGGCACGAACCGCAGCCGAAGAAATAGGACAGGGTGGCGTCCTTGGCCAACAATTGACGGAAAAACATGAGAAGTCTCCTGATTATTCGTTGATGGTTTGTACAGGCAGGCCAGCGGCGCGCCATTCCGGCACGCCGTCCTGCAGACGCATGGCGCGGATGCCCTGCTCACGCAGCAGCGCGACGGCTTCCTTGCCCCACAGGCAAAACGGGCCGCGGCAGTAGGCGACGACAGGCTTCGTGCGCGGCAACTCACGGACGCGCGCGCGCAATTCATCCAGGGGCATCGATTGCGCATGCGGCAGATGGCCGGTGTCGTACTCCTCGCGCGGCCGCACGTCGATCACGACGACATCGCCGCGCGCGGCGCGCTGCAGCAATTCCGCGGGGGCCAACGGCGACAGCTCGTCGCTGTGCGCGGCCAGCTGCGCCAGCGCCAGTTGCAACTCGACCAGCCTGTCTTCCGCCAGCGCCCGCAGCGCCACCCAGAAATCCCCGACTGCAAGCGAGGACACCCGGTAGTGGATGTACTTGCCGTCGCGCCGGGTTTCCACCAGTTGCGCCTGGCGCAATTCCTTGAGATGGGCGCTGGCGAGCTTCATGGAGATCTGCGCGTCGGCGGCAAGCTGTTCGACGGTCTTTTCGCCCTGGCAGAGGATTTCGATCAGCTCCAGCCGTTTGGGACTGGAAATGGCCTTGCCCATGCGGGCGACCTGCGCGTAAAGGCGGTCCTTGATGGTGCGGCTGGGATCGGTCATGTGTCGCGGCCCTCGAATTAAACAATCAAACGATTGTTAGATTAATTAACAAGGCGTCGCATGACAAGCAGTATTATTCTACCTCCCCCAGCTCAGAGGTGTCCCACGCTCACGGTTTGTGCCACAGGGCTTGCCAGCCAGACAGGCCCAATGCGTTCAGGCTCTCGATATTGCGCGCGTAGATGGTTTCGGCCTCGGGGAAGGCCGCCACCGCCCGTTCGATGCTGGCTTCGCGCAGCAGGTGCAGGGTGGGAAACGGTGCCCGGTTGGTGTAATTGCCGAGGTCCTCGGGCTCGGTGCCCTCGAACTGGAAGTGCGGGTGAAAGCTGGCGATCTGGATCACGCCTTCCAGCCCGTGCTCGCCCACCGCGGCTTCGGCCAGTTGCATGAAGTCGTTGAAATCGAGAAAATCCGGCAACAGCGTGGGGTGGATCAAGAGCGTCGTGTCGATTTCATCGGGGTTGGCGGCGGCGAGAAAATCCAGCTCACGGTCGAGGTCTTCGAGCAGGCCGTCCAGATGCCTGGCCGTGCTCACCACGAAGCGTACCTGGTTTTTCACGTAGACCGCCTTGGCGAACGGGCACAGATTGAGCCCGATCACGGCTTTTTCGATCCATTCGCGCATCGCCGCGACGACGTCCGCTTCGTCCATTTTCGCTATCCTCGCCGCCAGTTAGACCATGTATCGGGCGGAACTTTAACGGATACAATGCCTTATTGTCCGTCGTCCACGCACACCTTCTTCTAAAAATGAAAAGCAGCGCCATCCGCCAGAGCTTCCTCGACTTCTTCGCTTCCAAGGGCCACGCCGTCGTCCCCTCCAGCCCGCTGGTACCGGGCAACGATCCGACCCTGCTGTTCACCAACGCCGGCATGGTGCAGTTCAAGGACGTGTTCACCGGCCAGGACACGCGCGCCTACACCCGCGCGGTGTCGTCGCAGCGCTGCGTGCGCGCCGGCGGCAAGCACAACGACCTGGAGAACGTCGGCTACACCGCGCGCCATCACACCTTCTTCGAGATGCTGGGCAACTTCAGCTTCGGCGATTATTTCAAGCAGGACGCGATCAAATACGCGTGGGAATACCTCACCACGGTGCTGAAGCTGCCGACCGAGAAGCTCTGGGTCACGGTCTACGCCGAGGACGACGAAGCCTACGACATCTGGCACAACGACATCGGCGTACCGAAGGAACGCATCGTCCGCATCGGCGACAACAAGGGCGCGCGCTACGCCTCCGACAATTTCTGGGCGATGGGCGACACCGGCCCGTGCGGTCCCTGCACCGAAATCTTCTACGACCACGGCGAGGGCATTTACGGCGGCCCGCCCGGCTCGCCCGACGAGGACGGCGACCGTTACATCGAGATCTGGAACAACGTGTTCATGCAGTTCAAC
>DONB01000116.1 GCA_003510325.1 Thiobacillus sp.
CCCCTCCGTCTGGCCTACGGCCATCCACCTCCCCTTACAGGGGAGGATGATCGGGAACGCCCATTCGCGGCCTTATTCAGTCAAAGTTACCGCATCTGAAACCGGACGTAAGTCCATTACCTGATCAACGATTATCTCATGGTCAAATGCGCTCAAGTGCCCGTAGCTTCCCTTGCGAGCCGTTCGTCGTCCCACGAACTCAATTTCGTAGAGGCCTTCGTTGGTACCCGAAGAGGTTAGAGCCTTGCCAGACAACCATATGCGGTCGCCAGCGGTGTGATAGGAGCAGGAAACAGCAGGCGTTGGGCAAAAGCGGGAGTTCTCGAATTCTCTCCGCCATAGGCCTTTCCAATGACGGGCTGGTGTCATTTCGAAGCATTCGTCCGTGCCCAACGGCATCGCTTCTATACCACCATATTTAATCTTGTTGAGGCATCGCTCGGTGACGCCCGGCATACCCTGTCGCATCTCCTGAATAGCGTTATCTGACAGCCGCTCTGGTGGCTGTTCACACCCTTGCGTCAACAACAACACGGCAGGAGCGAGTCTCATAAAGCGGCACTGCATGTTGCGATGATGGCCAGATCGACCGCCCTCTGCAACGTCTGCCTTGCGGGATGCTTATCCGAAAGCCGCCTGTCCGCTCCCCACCCAACTCAGCCAGAAACTATCCCGGCCAACCATCATCCCGCTAGCCACGCGATGTATGAACACAGGCGCACACCCCGTCGCCACCGTGCAATTTCCCCTGTCCTACATCGCCCCCCAGCGCTAACTCTCCATATGCGACATGGGCGAACTTAACGAATTTTCACATGCCACCCCCTCCAACCAACCCGCCCCGGTCACCGCTCTACTGACAACCCCTTGGATTTCCTTCCCCTCACCTTAAATCAGCATCAGACTTGCGAATAGTTCTTAACTGAAAGGCGCCCCCCAAATGCCCGCGACCCGCACCGAAAGTGATAGTATCGGCGCCATAGAGGTGCCAGCGGACGCCTATTGGGGTGCGCAGACGCAGCGGAGCATCGAGAATTTCCCTTTCGGCGACACCGAACGCATGCCGATCGGCATCATTCATGCGATGGCGATCGTGAAGCAGGCCGCAGCCAGGGTGAACCGCCATCATGGGCTGGACGCCGTCCAAGCCGACGCGATCGAGACGGCGGCGGCGGCGGTCGCGGCGGGCGACTATGACGACCAGTTTCCGCTCGTCATCTGGCAGACCGGCAGCGGCACGCAGACCAATATGAACGTCAATGAAGTGATCGCCGGGATCGCCAATGAAGCGCTCACCGGCACCCGTGGCGGCAAGGTGCCGGTGCATCCCAACGACGGTGTGAACTTCGGTCAATCCTCCAACGACAGCTTCCCCACCGCGCTGCATATCGCGGCGGCCTTGGCGGCGGTGAAAGCGCTGTTTCCCGCCATTGCCCTGCTGCGCAATACGCTGCAGGCCAAGAGCGAGGCCTATGCCGACATCGTCAAGATCGGCCGCACCCATCTGCAGGACGCCGTGCCGACCACGCTGGGGCAGGAGTTCGCCGGCTACGCATGGACGCTGACGCGTTGTGCGTCGAGCCTCGACGCGGTGCGGCCGGCACTGTGCGAGATCGGGCTCGGCGGCTCGGCCGCCGGCACCCGCCTCAACACCTCGCCCGATTACCCGGCACGCGCGGCTGCCGAACTGGCGAAGCTCACCGGCGAGCCGATCCGCGTCGGCCAGCTGGTCGCGCAGATGCAGTCGATGAACGATCTGGCGCGGCTGTCCGGCGAGATCCGCAACCTCGCACTCGAGCTCACCCGCATTTCCAACGACCTGCGCCTGCTCGCCTCCGGCCCGCGCACCGGCCTCGGTGAAATCCAGCTGCCGCCGGTGCAGCCGGGGTCCAGCATCATGCCCGGCAAGGTCAACCCGGTGATGTTCGAAATGCTGAACCAGGTGTGCTTCCAGGTGCTGGGGCAGGATGCGGCGGTGAGCTACATGGTGCAAGCCGGGCAGATGGAACTCAACGTGATGATGCCGGCGCTCGGCAGCGCGCTGTTCGACGCGATGGACTGGCTGTCCAACGCGATGAACGCCGCCACCGAGAAGAACCTCAAGGGCATCGTCGTCAATCGCGAGCGCTGCGCCTTCTTCATCCACCAGAGCGTCGCGCTCGCCACCCTGCTCAACACGCAGATCGGCTACAACCAGGCCGCCGAAGTCGCCAAGGAATCGGAGAAGTCCGGCCGCCCGGTACGCGACCTCGTCGCCGAGCGCGGGCTGATGAGCGCGGCCGACTTCGACGCGCTGGTACTCGCCGCGGCGCACGGCGTGGGCAGCGGCGGTGGCGCCGGCTGATGCCGCACTGATGCGATAATCACGCCCCCTTAACAGACACCCCGCCCCATGCCGATCCAGTGGTTCCCCGGTCACATGACCACCGCGCGCAAGAAGGCCGCGGAAACGATGGCGCAGATCGACGTGGTGGTCGAGGTGCTTGACGCGCGCCTGCCGGAAGCCGGCAGCAACCCGATGATCCACGAGCTGCGCACCCATCGCCAGCGCGCCTGCCTCAAGCTCTTGAACAAGGCCGATCTCGCCGACCCCGAGGCCACCCGCGCCTGGATCGATTACTTCAACAAGCAGCCCGGCGTGCTGGCGGTGGCGATCTCGGCCAAGAAACCCGGCGACGTGGCCAAGCTGCCGGCACTGGCGCAGAAGCTGGCGCCGCACCGCGACGATACCTTCAAGCCGTTGCGGCTGATGATCATGGGCATCCCCAACGTCGGCAAGTCGACGCTGATGAACACCTGGGTCAAGCGCCGCGTCGCGGCAGTCGGCGACGAGCCGGCGGTGACCAAGTCGCAGCAGCGCATCAACCTGTCGCCGCGCCTGATCCTAGTCGACACGCCGGGAATGACCTGGCCGAAAATCGAGCACGACGCCGACGGCTTCATGCTCGCTGCCAGCCACGCGATCGGCCGCAACGCAGTGATCGACGAGGAAGTGGCGATCTTCCTCGCCGGCATCCTGCTCGAACGCTATCCCACCCTGCTGAAAGCACGTTACGGATTTTCGCTGGAAGGACTCGATGCGACCGGGGTGCTGGAAGCCGTGGCGAAAAAACGCGGCTGCATCCTGAAGGGACGCGGCGGCGAACTCGATCTGGAAAAAGCCGCGATGATCCTGCTCACCGATTACCGCAGCGGCACGCTCGGCCGCATCAGCCTGGAGACGCCGGCGTCGCGCCAGGCGATGNNCCGCCGCAGAAAAACCCAGGCAAACCGACAGGAACAAGCCTGACGCGGCCGAATGATCAGGCGCCGCGCCACGCAGCGACATCGAGCCAGGCGACTGTTTCCGCTTTCCCGTGCACCGCACTGACCGGCAGCCGTTCCCCCCGCTGCCAGCGCACCAGCGCCGCGTGCTTGCCCGCGCCGGTGACCACAAACCAGAGCTTGGCGCTGCGTTTCAAGCGTGCTGCCGACAGGCTCACGCGCTCGGGCGGCGGCTTGGGTGCGTCGAACACGGCCAGCACATCCGGGCTTTCTTGCTGCGTGCCCCAGTCGTGCCCGGGAAACAGACTCGCGGTGTGACCGTCCTCGCCCATCCCGAGCAGCACGACATCAAAATCGGCGACGCGCTCGAGCCAATCCGCATAGACCGCAGCGGCTTCACCCGCACCGTACTCGGCGGGCATCGGCCAGCGCTGTTCTTCCGGAATGGCCGACGCCGCGAGCCAGGCGGCCTCGGCCATGGCGCTGTTACGCTCGGGGTGGTCGGCTGCCAGGCAGCGTTCGTCGCCATACCAGACATGCCAGGCCGCGTCGCCGACGCCACGGCGTGCAAGTTCGGCGTACAGGGCGCGCGGCGTGCTGCCGCCTGCCAGCACGAGATGAAACGCACCGCGCGCCGCGATGGCGGCGGCGGCTTCGGCACACAGCGCGTCGGCGAGTGCCCGCACCAGCGCATCGCTATCCATGAAAACCCGTGTCTGCACCCGCGTCACAGTTCGTTGCGCCAGATCTGGTCGTCGTTGTCGAACAGGCGATTCGCATCCGCCGAGCCCCAGCTACCGGCGGGATAGGTCGGGGGCTATTCGCTCTCGATCGCCCAGTGATTGAGGATGGGATCAACCCCCCGCCACGCCCATTCGATTTCGTCGAAGCGAAGGAACAGCGAACGGTCGCCTTCGATGACGTCGAGCAACAGGGTTTCATAGGCGTCGAGCGTCTGCTCATCGGTCTTCAGGAAGCTCGCGTTCATCTGCATCAGCCGCGTGTCCATGTCGAGGCCGGGCTGCTTGACGTGGATTTCCATGCGCATCGACTCGTCCGGCTGGATCGACAGCAGGATCCAGTTGGGGTCGATGGATTCGAGCGGGGTTTCACGGAACAGCTGCTGCGGCGGATGGCGAAAACGAATCGCGATCATCGAGGTCTGGTGCGGCATGCGCTTGCCGGTGCGCAGATAAAACGGCACCCCGCGCCAGCGCCAGTTGTCGATATAGAACTTGGCGGCGACGAAGGTTTCGGTGATGGAATTCGGCTCGACGTCCTCTTCCTGCTGGTAACCCACCACGGGTTTGCCGTCGATGGTGCCACGGGTGTATTGCGCGCGCAGTGCATGCGCGTGCACCGCGCGCTTGGCAATCGGCCGGATCGAACGCAGGACTTTCACCTTTTCGTCCTGCAGCGCGTCGGCTTCGAGCGCGGCGGGCGGTTCCATCGCGACGACGGTCAGCAACTGCATCAGGTGGTTCTGCAGCATGTCGCGCAGCGCGCCGGCATGATCGTAATAATCCGCGCGGTTCTCGATGCCGATCGATTCGGCCACGGTGATCTGCACGTGGTCGATAAAATTGCGGTTCCACAAGGGCTCGATCAGCGTGTTCGCGAAGCGGAAGACGAGCAGGTTCTGGACCGTTTCCTTGCCGAGAAAGTGATCGATGCGGTAGACCTGCTCCTCGTCGAAATGCTCGTGCAGCAGCCGGTTGAGCATCTGCGCCGATTCGAGGTCCTCGCCAAAGGGCTTCTCGATCACTACGCGATGCATGCCACGCGGCTTGTTGAGTCCGGCGGCTTCGAGGTTCTGGATCACCGCCCCGAATTCCGCCGGCTTGATGGCGAGATAGAACACCGCGCTCGAACACGCCGATTCGGGCGGCAGCCGTTCGGCCAGAGCCTGGTAGGAGGCGGGGACGTTGAGGTCGCCCTTGAAATAGCTGAAGCGCGCGATGAAGCGCTCGAACACCGGCGTGTTGAACGAGCCCTTGATCTTGTCCTTGAGGACTTCGCGCATATGCTCGCGCCAGGTTTCGGTCGTCCACTCGCGCCGTGCAAACGCGATGATCGTCAGCGATTCAGCCAGACGCGAGGCAGCTTCCAGGTGATACAGCGCGGGCAGGAGCTTGTTGGACGCCAGGTTGCCGGTCGCACCGAATATCACGAACGAACACGGCAGGTTGTCGGTGGCCGGGTTTTTGCCCAGGTTCATCTCAGCCCTCCTTGACGGCGTGGCCGCCAAAGCCCTGGCGCATTTTCGCCAGCATTTTGTTCGCGTAATCGCCTTTGCCCTGGCTGGCAAAACGCATCATCAGGGACAGGGTCATGACCGGCGCAGGGATACCCTGTTCGATCGCTTCCAGTGCGGTCCAGCGGCCCTCGCCGGAGTCGCCGACAAAGGGCTGGATATTCTCGAGCGTCTGGTCCTGCGCCAGGAAGTCCGCCGACAAGTCCAGCAGCCACGATTGCACCACGCTGCTGTGGCGCCACAGTTCGGCAATGTCGCTGACATCCAGCTCGAACCCGGGCTTGTTTTTCATCAACGCGAAGCCTTCTGCCAGCGCCTGCATCATGCCGTACTCGATTCCGTTGTGGACCATCTTCACGAAATGCCCGGAACCGACCATCCCGCAATGCAGCCAGCCGCGGTCCGCAGCGGGTGCGAGCTTTTCCATATAGGGCTTGAGTCGGGCCGCGGCCGCCTCGCTCGCGCCGAACATCAGGCAGTAACCGTTTTCCAGCCCCCACACGCCACCTGACACGCCGACATCGGAAAACTCGATCTGACGTTCAGCCAGCCAGGCGGTACGGCGTTGCACATCCTTGTAAAACGAATTGCCGCCATCCACCACCAGATCGCCCGGCGCCAGCATCGGTCGCAAGGCTTGCAGCGCGGCCTCCGTTGCGTCGCCGGCAGGCAGCATCAACCACACGATGCGCGGCGCGGCGAGTGCATCGACCAGCGCCTGCAAGCTGTCACAGGCAAGATGCCCCGTTTCTTCAGCCAGTTCTTGCGTCACATCAAGACTGCGGTTGAACAGCGCAATCTGCGCGCCCTTGCGTGCCAGGCGCCGCGCCATGTTGCCGCCCATGCGACCCAGTCCGACGATACCAAATTCCATGCTTGCCTCCTTGATGGTGTAGGGATGACCGGCGCAGCAATCGTGCCAGCAATGAACCCATGATAGAACGTGGAAATGAAGGGTGCGTTGTGCAAAGCGTGCGCCCTATCGGTGCACCATGCACGCTAATCAGGCCAGCAAACCCGGGAACAGCTTGCCCAGACCGCCTGCGATCATCTCGATCGAAATCGCTGCGATGATCAGGCCCATCAGGCGAGTAACGACGTGGATGCCCGTTTTTCCGAGCCGCCGCGCAATCATCGGCGCCGCGCGAAACGCCAGCCACACCGACAAGGCCACCAGCGCTACCGGAATCAGCAGCAGGCTCTGGTGCAGCACGTCACCCCGCGCCGCGCCCGCCGCCACGATCACATGGGTGATCGCGCCCGGCCCCGCCAGCAGCGGAATACCGAGCGGCACCACGCCGACCGCATCCTTCTCTTCGGCCTCCACCGCCTCGTCCTCGGTCTGACGCTGCGGGCTGACGTGCGCCTGCACCATCGACAGGGCCAGCAACAGCAGCAGCAGGCCGCCCGCCACCGAGAAGGCCGCAAGGCGGATGCCGAAAAACATCAGCATGGGCTCGCCGAGAAACGTGAACAGCGTCAGCACGCCCAGCACGGTCAACGCCGCAATGCGTGCCGCAGCGCGGCTTTGCGCCAGGCTGAAGCCGTGAGTGGCGAGGAGGAAAATTGGAATGACGCCGACCGGGTCGACGATGGCGAACAGCGCGAATGCCGCCTTGACGAGTTCGAGGATGTCCATGCCTGCATCATAGCCGCATGGCGCAGCGGATTATCCGGCCCGGCGGAACACCAGATCCCATACGCCGTGCCCCAGACGGATGCCGCGCTGCTCGAACTTGGTCAGCGGACGGGTATCGGGGCGCGGCGCATAGTCGGCCACGGTGTTTTGCAAAGCCGGCTCAGCAGAGAGCACGGCGAGCATCTGCTCGGCATAGTCCTGCCAGTCGGTGGCGAGGGGGACATATCCGCCGGC
>DONB01000243.1:0-7939 GCA_003510325.1 Thiobacillus sp.
TCGCGCTTGAGGTAGATCTGCGCACCGCCGTATTGCTCGGACAGCCGCTTGGCGTGGTACACCGGGCTGGGACGGCCGACATAATGTTTCAATTCGTATTCGAATTCGGCGATGAAGGCGGGATCCTGGCGCGCCTTGTCATATTCGACGCGCAGTTCCTCCAGCGCCGCCATCAGGGTTTCGGCAACGAAAATGCCGCCGTAGGGACCGAAGTGGCCGCGGGAATCGGGGAGATCTGTCAGCTTCATGAGGCTACTTTCGANNAATTGCGCAATCTTGTGCGCGTCCTTGATGCCTTTCGCTGCCTCGACGCCGGAAGACACGTCCACCGCCCAGGGATGAACGCGCTCGACAGCTTCGGCGACGTTGTCGGGCGCGAGCCCGCCCGACAGGATGACCGGTTTGGGCAATCCGGACGGGATCAGGTTCCAGTCGAAGCGTTCGCCGGTGCCGCCCGGCACACCCGGCACAAAGGCGTCCAGCAGCAAACCGCGCGCGGCATCGAAGTCAGCCGCGCATTTTAGCAAATCCGTGTCCCGATTGACCCGCACCGCCTTGATATACGGTCGGCCGTAGCGTGCGCAGTCGGTCGCCGTTTCGTCGCCATGGAATTGCAGCAGGTCCAGGGGCACGACGTCCAGCACGTTCTCGACGAACGCGGGATCGGCGTTCACGAACAGCCCCACGCTCTGCACGAAGGGCGGCAGCGCGCGCACCAGTGCCGCGGCAGCCTCAATCGTCACATGACGCGGACTTTTTTCGTAGAACACGAAACCCAGCGCGTCCGCCCCGGCGTCGCAGGCGGCGTGCAGATCCTGCAAACGGGTGATACCGCAGATTTTTACGCGAACAGCCATCGTTCAGACGATTCCGGCAGGCCAAAGTGCGCAGGATACCGGATATGGGTGAGATACAGCCCGGCGGCGTCGAAGGTCGGCGCGGCAAGCGTGCGGTCGCGGCTTTCGAGGATTTCGCCCAGCCATTCGGGCGGCTGGCTGCCGGCGCCGATCTGCACGAGACAGCCCATGAGGTTGCGCACCATGTGATGCAGGAAACCGTCGGCGCGGAAATCGCACAGCAGGTAATCGCCGCGGCGCTCGACGTGCGCCAGCCGCAGTTCCTTGACCGGCGACTTGGCCTGGCATTCGGCAGCACGGAACGCGGAAAAATCGTGCTGCCCAATCAGGTGCGCAGCCGCCCGGTTCATCGCGTCGGCATCGAGCGGACGGTGGTGCCAGCCGATCAGCCCCGTGTTGAGGCCGGGCCGCACCGGGTGATTCAGCAGCACGTAGCGATAGCCGCGCTGGGTGGCGGCAAAGCGCGCATGGAAATCCTCGTCCACTTCGCGCGCCCACAACACCGCCACGCCGACCGGCAGGTGGCTGTTGACGCCGCGGACCCAGGCGCTCAATGGACGTTTCGCCACGGTATCGAAATGCGCCACCTGGAACGCCGCATGGACGCCGGTGTCGGTGCGTCCGGCCGCAGTGACGGCGGTTTTCTCGCCGGCGATCGCCGACACTGCCGCTTCGAGCGCGTCCTGCACGCCGCAGCCCTGCGGCTGCGACTGCCAGCCGCAGAAGCCGACGCCACGATATTCCAGCCCTACGACGATCCTCATCTCAATCCGGCCTCATGCCAGCACGACCCACATCAGGAGCAAGCCCGCGAGTATGACGGCGCTGTCGCGGCTTTGCCAGCGCTCGGCATGCAGCGTGAAGGTGACAGGCGTATCGTCGTCGGGCAGCGGTTCGCGCAACGCATCCAGCCAGCGCGCCGACCGGGGTGCCTGTTCAACGGCGTCCAGCGTCAATCCAAGGCGCACTGCAAAGGCGCGTCGATCAAAGCCGAACCCCGTCAACGGCCAGGCCAGCACATACAACCCATAGATCAGGCGCGGGCGGGCTGTCGTCGCCAGCAGCACCGACAGCCCGGCCAGCATCAGCACCAGCCGCGTGATGCGCAGCACGCCCTGCTGCACGCCGACCAAGCCAGGGCTGGCCCATCCCAGTGCAGGCCACAGCGCGTCTCCTGGGATGGCGTAGGCATAGCTCAGCAGCAGCACCGCCAGCAGCCAGCGGGCGCGGCGCAACAGGCGCAGCAACTGGATGCGGACAGGCGCAAACAGAAAGGCCGTCGCAGCAGCGACGGCCAGAAAGATCAGCAGGGACGGCGCAGCAACCTCCACCGCCACCGCCCACCCGCACCACAGCAGGATGCGGGCGGCAGGATGAGGCGCGTTAGCCAAGCGAACTCAACATGCCTTTCGCGTCGGACTTTTGCGCGTCATTGCCTTCGGCCAGCACTTCGTTGAGGATTTCGCGTGCGCCTTCCTTGTCGCCCATTTCCACGTAGGCGCGGGCAAGGTCGAGCTTGGTGCCGACTTCGTCGAGCTCCAGTTCGTTGCCGCCGGCGTCGCCCAGATCGAGATCGAGTCCGCTGAAATCGAATTTGCTGTCCGGACCGTTGTCTTCCTCCAGGCCCAGATCGAGTTTCAGCGCATCGTCGGTCGTCGACGGAATATCCAGGTCCGGCAGGTCGAAGGCCATGCCCTGCGTGTCCATTTCCACATAGCCGGCGTCGGGTGCAGCGGGTGCGGCCGGGGCCGCAGGCTCTTCGGGCTGGACGTCGAAATTGAGGACATGCCCCGCGCTCTCGAACTCCAGCGGAGCATTGTCCACCGCCGCCTCGGGTTCGGGTTCCGGCTCAAGCCCGGCTTCGGCCTCGAAGTCAGACAGCGCCTCGGCAGCGTCTTCCGTTCCTGCCTGCTCGGTATCGAAGGTCACCGCTCCGCCGGCCACCGCCGCAGTGGCTGCGACAGTGGCCGCGGCAACCGCCGGGGCGGCACTCGACTGCACGCCGCCGTACAGGGGGTTGGTCGGGTCGATGCTGCGGCCCATTTCACAGGCCTTGTCCCACAACGGGCTCGATTTGCTGCCCAGCGCCGCGTAGAGTTCGCCGGCGACCGCCTCGAACGTCGCGGTGTTGCGGCGCGCGGCATAGATTTCAAGCAACTTGACGCGGATTTCGTGACGATCCGGGTTCTTGGTGATGGCTTCCTTGAGAATTTCCTCGGCCTGCGCATCGCGGCCGTAGGCCATGTAGACCTCGGCTTCGGCGATGGGATCGACATCATGGGTGTCGATGGTGCCCAGACCCGCCTGACTGAAGTCGGTCAGGAAGGAGGTGTCGCCGGTATTGACGCTACCGCCTGACGCGGCGCCGATCACCGTGTTGGGCTGAACATCGCCACCGCTCATGATGCTGTCTTCCAGCGCGGTATTCGGTGTTTTGCGGCGGCGGTTGCCGCCTGCCATCATCCACCACAGCACGCCGCCGAGGCCCAGCGCGGCCAGGCCACCGCCCCAGTACATCGGATTGGCGAGGAAGGGGTCGTACCAGGTTTCGGCGGATTCGGGGCTGGCCGGCGGCGCCGCGACAGCGGGCGCCGGGACAGGTTTCGGTTTCGGTTTGGGCGCGGCCTCGGGGACGGGGCTCGGAGCGGCCGCTTCCGGTGCGGGCGCTGCCGGGGCTTCCGCCCCGTTTTGCGCCTTTTCCTTCATGTCGGCCAGCTTCTGCAAGTCCTGAATCTGCTTTTCCAGCATGGCCACGCGCTGGCCGGATTCCTGCAACGCTTTTTCGCGCGCAGTGGCATCTTCTTCCTGGGCACGCAACTTGTCCTGCAGGGCACGGGTTTCGTCGGCCTTGGTCGCAGCAACCGGCGGCGGCGTCACCTTGGACAGCTTCAGGACGTCCTTCTGTGCCTCGGGGGCCGGCTTGGCGCGATCTTCCACCTTGGGCGTGATCTTGCCGCTGGCGGCCTGGCCCGGAGCAGGCTGAGCCTCGGGGGCAGCGCTCACCGCAGCAGCCAGTTTCTGCCGATAGGCGCGCCAGTCTTCCGCCTGCAGCTTGAGTTCGCGCACCGCTTCCTGCTGCGGAATGGCGGCCACGGTTTCAGCGGAAGGCACGTTAAGGGTCTTGCCGGCTTTCAGGCGGTTCACATTGCCGTCGAACGCCTGGGTATTTTCGCGGTAGAGGCTCAGCAGCGTCTGCTCCAGGCTGACGCCCTCAGGGCGCACGCGGCTGGCAATGGCCGACAGGGTATCGCCCCGCTTGACCATCACGCGGTCAGGCGTTGCGGCCTGCGGTGCAGGGGCCGGCTTGCGTTCCGTCGTCGGTGCCGGCGCCTTGGGCGCGGCCGGCGTTTGTGCTTGAGCCGGTTGAGCCACGGCCGGGGCCGCCTTGGCAACGGGCGCAGGCGCCTGTGCCGGCCTGACCGCCACCGGCGCCACCGTCTGGGCGCTGCCCATGCCGGGCGGGTCCAGCAGCACGGTGTATTCGCGGACCAGTCGGCCCGAAGCCCAGTTCAACTCCACCAGCATGTCGATGAAAGGATCGGTCACCGGGCGGCTGGAGGTCACTTTCAATACGGCCCTGCCGTCGGGCTTTTTCTCGACCGAAAAGCGCAGGGAGCTCAGAACGGGCGCGAATTCGACGCGCGCATCGCGAAACGCCTGGTCGGAAGCGAGATTGGCCGACAAGCTATCGAGCTCGGCCTTGTCCGCCGCGAACAGTTCGATTTCGGCCGCGAGCGGCTGACCCAGCGCCGAGGTGATCGACAGCTTGCCCAACCCGGCGGCATGCGCCATCAGCGGCACGGCAATCAGGCCGGCAGCCACCAGTTGGGTGGTGAAGCGCTTCAATTTCATCCCGTTTCTCCCTATTCGCCCCGCTCAGCGGAGCTGTTGAATCCTTGACGCCACTATTGACGGCTCGGCAGGCGCAATCTTTAGTGCAGGAATCGCACCAGCTCTGGTTTTATTGCCGTCAGGCCTCCGCTGCTCAAGCTTCCAGCAGGATCCGCAGCATGCGGCGCAAGGGTTCCGCCGCGCCCCACAACAACTGGTCGCCCACCGTGAACGCGGTCAGATACTCGGGCCCCATGTTGAGCTTGCGCATACGCCCGATCGGCACGGTGAGCGTGCCGGTGACCGCCGCCGGGGTCAGTTCGCGCATGGTGATCTCGCGGTCGTTCGGCACCACCTTCACCCACTGGTTGTGCGCGGCGATCAGGCCGTGGATGTCGGCCAGCGGCACGTCTTTCGTCAGCTTGATGGTGAGCGCCTGCGAATGGCAGCGCATCGCGCCGACGCGCACGCACAGGCCGTCGATGGGAATCGGCTTGTCGCTGCGGCGCATGATCTTGTTGGCCTCGACCTGCGCCTTCCATTCTTCCTTGGACTGGCCGGATTCGAGCGCGACGTCTATCCACGGAATCAGGTTGCCGGCCAGCGGCACCGGCCAGGCATCGACCGGGTAACGGTCGGAGCGGATGAAATCGGCCACCTTGCGGTCGATTTCGAGGATGGCGGATGCCGGATCGGCGATCAGGTCCATCACTTCCGTATGCACCGCGCCCATCTGCTGGATCAGCTCGCGCATGTTGCGCGCGCCGGCGCCCGAGGCCGCCTGGTAGGTCATCGGCGACACCCATTCGACCAGCCCGGCGTCGAACAGACCGCCCATCGCCATCAGCATCAGCGACACCGTGCAGTTGCCGCCGACGTAGGTTTTCACCCCGCTGGCGATGCCATCCCGAATCACGTTGCCGTTGACCGGGTCGAGAATGATGATGGCCTCGTCCTTCATGCGCAGGGTCGAGGCGGCGTCGATCCAGTAGCCGTTCCAGCCCGCCGCGCGCAGCTTCGGATACACCTCTTTCGTGTAGTCGCCGCCCTGGCAGGTGATGATGGCGTCGCACAGCTTCAATTCGTCGATGCTGTTGGCGTCCTTCAGCGGCGGCACGTCGCGGCCGATGTCCGGCCCCTTGCCGCCGACGTTCGACGTGGTGAAGAACACCGGATCGATATGGTCGAAATCGCGCTCTTCCTTCATGCGGCCCATCAGCACGGAACCTACCATGCCGCGCCAGCCGATCAGTCCTACCTTCATCATGTTCGTCTCCAAAAAGTCCTGTCCGCGAAGGATGCGAAGGTTTGCGAAGAAAAGCACTTCTTGGCGTTTCTTCGCGTCCTTCGCGGAAAAATCACATCGCCTTCACCACCGCGTCGCCCATTTCGCTGCACGACACCTTCTGCGTGCCCTCAGTCCAGATGTCGCCGGTACGCAAGCCTTGTTCGATCACCTTCTTCACCGCGTTCTCGATGCGGTCGGCGGTATCCAGGTCGGCGAAGGTGTAGCGGTACATCATCGCCACCGACAGGATGGTCGCCAGCGGATTCGCCAGGTTCTTGCCGGCGATGTCGGGCGCGGAGCCGTGGATCGGCTCGTACATGCCCTTGTTGTGCTCGTCCAGCGAAGCCGACGGCAGCATGCCGATCGAACCCGAGAGCATCGAGGCCGCGTCCGACAGGATGTCGCCGAAGATGTTGCCGGTGACGATGGTGTCGAACTGCTTGGGCGCGCGGATCAGCTGCATCGCCGCGTTGTCGACGTACATGTGGGAGAGTTCGACTTCGGGGTAATCCTTCGACACCTCGATCATCACCTCCTTCCACAGCTCGGAGCATTCCAGCACGTTGGCCTTCTCCACCGAGCACAGCTTCTTGCCGCGCTTCATCGCGATGCCGAACGCCACGTGCGCGACGCGGCGCACCTCGGATTCGGAATACAGCATGGTGTTGAAGCCGACGCGCTCGCCGTTCCTCACCTCGATGCCGCGCGGCTGGCCGAAATAGACGTCGCCGGTCAGCTCGCGCACGATCATCAGGTCGAGCCCGGACACCACTTCGGGCTTCAGCGACGAAGCCGATGCCAATTCGGGATACAGCAGCGCCGGGCGCAGGTTGGCGAAGAGATTCAGTTCCTTGCGGATGCGCAACAGGCCGCGCTCGGGACGCAGCGGGCGGTCGAGCGTGTCGTACTGCGGGCCGCCGACGGCGCCCAGCAGCACCGCGTCAGCCTCGCGTGCGAGCTTGAGTGTCGCTTCCGGCAGCGGGGCGCCCGCANNCCTGCCGCGTCGTAGCCGGCGCCGCCGATCGGCGCGGTTTCCATTTCGATTTTCGCGCCATCGGATTTCAGTACGTCCAGCACCTTGACCGCCTGCGCGACGATTTCCGGACCAATGCCGTCACCCGGCAAGACTGCAATTTTCATGTTCTCAAACCTTGTTGTCCGCGAAGAATGCGAAGCTCATGAAGAAAAACCTTTCTTCGCGTTTCCTCGCATCCTTCGCGGATGAAAAATTTCACGCAAACAGCCACGGCGCGTCCAGCTTGCGCCGCTCTTCATATGCCTTGATCTTGTCGGCCTGCAGCAGCGTCAGACCGATGTCGTCCAGCCCGTTCAGCAGGCGATGCTTGCGGCCGCCGTCGACCTCGAATGCCAGCACCTCGCCGCCCGGCGTGGTGACGGTTTGTTTCTCGAGGTCGACCTTGAGCCGGTAGCCCTCGCCGGCCTCGCATTCGCGAAACAGGCGTTCGACGATGGCGGCGTCGAGCACGATCGGCAGGATGCCGTTCTTGAAGCANNGCCGCAGCCGAAATTGTCGCGCGCGAGCAGCACCGATGCGCCCGCATAGCGCGGGAAATTCAGCACGAATTCCGGGTTCGGCTTGCGCGTGGCGGGATCCATGCCCGGCTCGCCGTGGTCGAGGTAACGCCATTCGTCGAACAGGTTGGGGCCGAAGCCGGCGCGCTTGATCGACTTCAGGAACTGCTTGGGAATGATGGCATCGGTGTCGACGTTGGCGCGGTCGAGCGGCACCACCAGCCCGTCAAGAATGGTAAATGCCTGCATTTACTTGGTCGACTTCTGAATGGCGTCGCCGGCCTTCTCGATATCCTGGCCCACGCCGCGAACGGTGTTGCAGCCGGCCAGCGTCAGTGCAGCGGCAATCAAAACGGCGATCATCGGTTTCATACGGTTCTCCTTAAAGTTTTCGCACATCGACAAAATGTCCGGCGCAGGCTGCGGCGGC
>DONB01000243.1:8062-8559 GCA_003510325.1 Thiobacillus sp.
TTGGTGCAGGAGCCGATGAACACCTTGTCGACCGGGATGTCGGCGATCGGGGTGCCGGCCTTGAGGCCCATGTATTCGAGGGCGCGCGTCCAGTCGTGCCGCTTGACCTCGCTCGGCGCGTCGGCCGGATCGGGCACGCGGCCGCCGACGGTCGTCACCATCTCGGGCGAGGTGCCCCAGGTTACCTGCGGCACGATCTCGCTGGCCTGCAGCTCGACCACGCGGTCGAACTTCGCATCGGCATCGGAGTGCAGCGTCTTCCAGTAGGAGACGGCGGCATCCCATTCGGCGCCAGTGGGGGCCAGCGGGCGGCCCTTGACGTACTGGATGGTCTTGTCGTCCACGGCCACCAGGCCTGCGCGCGCGCCGCCTTCGATGGCCATGTTGCAGACCGTCATGCGGCCTTCCATGCTCAGCGAACGGATGGCGCTGCCGGCGAACTCGATGGTGTAGCCGGTGCCGCCGGCGGTGCCGATCTTGCCGATGATGGCCAGCAC
>DONB01000201.1 GCA_003510325.1 Thiobacillus sp.
GGCGGTGACCACGAAGTTCAGCCAGGCCGGGTTCGGCCGCGCGCCGGGGGCGCTGACGATTTCCACCGTGGCCCCGCTCTGCAGCGGCTCGGACAGCGGTGGCCGGCGGCGGTTGATGCGGCAGGCGATGCAGGTGTTGCCGACGTCGGTGTGCACCGCAAACGCAAAATCGACCGCCGTGGCGCCGCGCGGCAACGCCATGATCTTGCCCTTCGGCGTGAACACATAGACCTCGTCGGGGAACAGGTCGACCTTGATGTGCTCGAGAAATTCCGGCGAATCGCCGTGGTCGGCGTGGATGTCGAGCAGCGATTGCAGCCAGCGGTGGGTGCGCGTCTGCACGTCGTTCAACGCCGTGTCGGCGGATTTGTACATCCAGTGCGAGGCGACGCCCGATTCGGCCAGCCGGTTCATGTCGGTGGTGCGGATCTGGATCTCGATCGGCGTGCCGTTGGGGCCGAACAGGATCGAGTGCAGCGACTGGTAGCCGTTGGNNATGCCGGGAATCGGCTTGTACAGCGAGTGCAGGGCGCCCAGTGCCAGATAGCAGGTCGGCTGGTCGCGCACCACCACGCGGAAGCCGTAGATGTCGAACACTTCGGAAAACGCCAGGTTCTTTTCCTGCATCTTGCGGTAGATGCTGTAGAGGTGCTTCTCGCGGCCGCTGATGGTGGCTTCGATCTTGCACTGCTCGAGCTTGTCCTGCAGCGCGATCTTCACCTTCTCGACCAGTTCGCGGCGGTTGCCGCGCGCGGCCTTCACCGCTTTCGCCAGTACCTGATAGCGGTTGGGGTGGCTGTAGCGGAAGCCGAGGTCTTCCAGTTCCTGGTAGACCGAGTGCAGCCCCAGCCGGTTGGCGATCGGGGCGTAGATTTCCAGTGTCTCCTTGGCGATGCGCTTGCGCTTCTCGGCTGGCATCGCACCCATGGTGTGCATGTTGTGCAGGCGATCGGCCAGCTTGACCAGGATGACCCGCACGTCTTGCGCCATCGCCAGCAGCATTTTGTNNTTTTGCGGAAGTTCTCCGCCTGCGCGTGCTGTTCCGAGGCGAACGCCAGCTTGTCGAGCTTGGATACGCCCTCGACCAGCAGGGCTACGGGTTTGCCGAAGCGTGATTCGATTTCGCTCGCGGTCGCCGGCGTGTCCTCGACCACGTCGTGCAGCAGCGCGGCGCACAGGGTTTGCGCGTCGAGATGCCAGCCGGCGAGAATGCCGGCGACGGCGAGCGGATGGGAAATGTAGGGTTCGCCGCTCTTGCGGAACTGCCCTTCGTGGGCGCTGCGGCTGAACTCGTAGGCCTGCTCGATCTGCCCGACTTCGTCAGCAGACAGGTAGGCCAGGGCCGGACGCAGCGATTCGAATTCGTGTGTCATCGCCGGCGCGCGGCTGGCGTGCGCCGGTTGTCGGGAGACGGAATGCTCAGGCGCGGCCCCGGTTGAGGATTTCACGGCCGACCTTGCCTGCGGCGATTTCGCGCAATGCGGTAACGATGGGCTTGTCCTTCGATTCGACCATGGGCTGCGAGCCCTGTGCCAGCTGACGTGCGCGGTAGGTCACGGCGAGCGTCAGCTCGAACCGGTTGGGGAACATTTCAAGGCAATCATCAACGGTGATGCGGGCCATACGGATACTCCTGCTTCAGGGGGCGCGGGTGCGCTTAGATACGTCGGAATTCCTCGAACAGCGCGGTGTGCCGCTTGAGCTGGCGTGCTGCTTCGAGGCGAATGCTGCGGGTGATGGCGACCAGGTCCTGCAGGGCGTGGTCGAAATCATCATTGACGATTATATAGTCGAACGCCTCGGCGTGAGCGACGTCGTGGGCGGCGGCGGCCAGACGGCGTTCGATCACCGCGTCGCTGTCCTGGCCGCGGCCGGCCAGACGGGTGCGCAGGGCGCTGAACGACGGCGGCAGGATGAAAATCGACGCGGATTGCGGGAAGTGCGCCCGTACCTGGTCCGCGCCCTGCCAGTCGATCTCCAGCAGAATGTCGCGGCCGGCGTTGAGGTCGCGGGCGATGCTGCCTTTCGAGGTGCCGTAGAAATTGCCGTACACCTCGGCGTGCTCGAGAAATTCGCCCTCGGCCAGCATTTCCTCGAAGCGTTCGCGGCTGACGAAATGGTAGTCGCGGCCGTCGGTCTCGCCGGGGCGCGGCGCGCGCGTGGTGTAGGACACCGACAGGCGGATCGCCGGGTCGGTTTTCAGCAGTGCCTTGACCAGGCTGGTCTTGCCGGCGCCGGAGGGCGCGCTGACGATGTAAAGCACGCCTTCGCTGGGGGTAGGGGTCATGGTCGTTCCGGATATCCTGTTGTTTTAAAAGCCTGCCCGCGAAGAAAGGCATCAAGGGGTTCCCTTCGCGTTTTTTCGCGTCCTTCGCGGATAAATANNTTCAGCACGCGTCGCACTTCGGCAAAATGGGTGGTCAGGCGCGAGCATTCCTCGTCGATGTCGGCCTTTTGCGCCGCGAGGGCAATTTCCTGCGCCAGACGTTCGTGGCCGGACTCGCCCAGCGCGTCGCGCAGGCGTTCCGCCAGTTTCTCGCGCTGGGCGGTGGCCAGCGCCGGCAGCAGCGGCTGCAGGCCGGCCACCTGCGATTCGGCCGCCGCCAGCCGCTCGAGGATGTGCTGCTTCAGCTTGGCGCCCTCGCGCTGGCGGCTCTCGACCAGCTCGTCCAGGGTTTCCTGCATGGCCGCCAGTGTCGCCCGGTTCAGCGCATCCTGCGACAGGGCGGCCGTCTGCACTGCGCCGGGCCAGCGCAAGATCTCGTTGACGGAGAGCGGGGCGCTGCCCGGCAGGCGCCGCAACACGTCGGATTGCCAGTGCTCGAGGCGCTCAAGAATGGCCGGGTTCAAGCCGTTATCCAGCGAGGCGGCAGGAAGCAGGACCAGGTTGACCCGGCACTCCACCTTGCCGCGCGCGAGGCGCTGATGGATCAACTCGCGCAGCTGCGGCTCCAGCGGGCGGAATTCGTCGGCCAGGCGGAAATGCAGTTCGAGATAGCGCTGATTGACGCTACGCAGATCGATGCTGACGCTGGCATGGTCGAGGTTGAGGTTGCGGGCGGCGAACCCGGTCATGCTGGCGGTCATGGGTGGTGTGGAATTTGGGTTATAAATAATGATTGCCGGTGCGGAGCCGGCACGGGCTTTCCGGCACAGCGGGTTTACAGGCAAAGATAATAGACGTTCGACTATGGCGACTCAACCCAACCAGGCGCTTCCCAACGGATACCGGCTGAACGAATACACCATCGTGCGCAAGATCGGCGGCGGTGGCTTCAGCATGGTCTATCTGGCGCGCGACGACGACAACCAGTCGGTGGCGATCAAGGAATACCTGCCGGGCGCGCTGGTGCTGCGCACCGAAGGCTCGGTCATCGTGCAGGCCAACTCGACCGAGAACAACAACATCTTCCGCCACGGCATGAAGTGCTTTTTCGAGGAAGGCCGGGCGCTGGCGCGCATCGACCATCCCAACGTCATCCGGGTGACCAACTTCTTCCGCGCCAACGACACCGTCTACATGGTGATGCGCTTCGAGCGCGGCAAGACCCTGCAGCAGCACATCCAGGCCAACCGCGGCACCATCCGCGAAAGCTTCATCCGTCGGGTGTTCGCCCAACTGCTGAACGGCCTGCGCGAGGTGCATACGCACAAGTTGCTGCATCTCGATATCAAGCCCTCCAACCTGTATATCCGCCTGGACGGCTCGCCGGTGCTGATCGACTTCGGCGCGGCCCGGCAGACGCTGACCCAGGAGGAAAGCAAGCTGCAGCCCATGTACACCCCGGGCTTTGCCGCGCCCGAGCAGTATCACAATCGCGAACGCCTGGGCCCGTGGACCGACATCTACAGTATCGGCGCCAGCCTCTATGCCTGCCTGGCGGGGTACCCGCCGCAGGCGGCGGACGCCCGTCTGCTCAACGACAAACTGGTGCCGGCAACTCAGAACTGGCGCGGCGCCTACTCCGACCAACTGCTGGAAACCATCGACGACTGCCTCAAGCTCAACTACATGGAGCGCCCGCAAAGCGTGTTCAGCCTGCAGAAGGTGCTGATGGACCGCAGCGCGATGGCGCCGCCCCGTTCCTCACTTTTGAGCAGCATCAAACGCTCGCTGAGCAAGGAATTGTTTTAAAGTATTGCACCTGAAGCCTCAGTTGACCGCTCCGACCTTACGGAATGCCGCATGGATATTTATTTCACTGCTTTCGATCGCAGTCACCCGCCCGGATGCACCATCTACTCGGGCGCGCCCCAACTAAGGTTTCCAGGTTGAAATGAAATTCACCATCTATCAGGCGTCCCGCCAGGGCGGACNNAAGCCACGCCTGGACGACCCGATGGCCTTCCTGTCCGACGCGACCACGCGTGCGCACTATGCGATCAACGATTACGCGGTCGAGCAGGACCTGCTGGAAATCCCCCACACGACCGTGGTCGCAGCCGTGGTGCAGGACAACACCGCCTACTGGGCGCACGTGGGCGATTCGCGGCTGTATCTGTTCAGCGACGGCAGCCTGATCGCACGCACCGACNNCAGCGAGGAAGAGGCGGGCCACCATCCGGAGCGCAACAAGGTGTCGAACTGCCTGGGCGGCTATGTCACCCCGCAGGTGGAATGCAGCCCGCCGATTCCGCTGCACGACGCCGACACCATGCTGCTGTGCACCGACGGCATCTGGGGCATGATCAGCATTCCCGAAGTGGCGGCGCTGCTGCATGCCTATACGCTGGATGACGCGGTGCGCCACCTGATGGACCATGCCGAATTCCGTGGCGGCGAACACGGCGACAACCTCAGCCTCATTGCCATGACCTGGGGCGAGGCGCGCATGCCGAGCAAGGACTCCATTTCCACGCTGGCGCTGCCCGACGGCGGCGTCACCACGCAGATCAACGCACTGCGTCCCTTGCCCGGCACGCCGGCGGTATCGGACGACGAGATCGAGCGTGCCATCGCCGAAATCCAGCAGGCGATCCAGAAAATCTCAGCCAAGTAAGCGCGCGCGATCGCAGGAGCCTGCGCGGCAATCCGCCCCCGACAAGATAGGCGCGGTAAAATCGCGCTTTTCCTGATCTGACTGTCGCCATGTCTGCCATTGCCCGTCCCAGCGGCCGCGTCCCCGATGCGCTGCGCCCCCTGTCGTTCACCCGCGGTTACACCCGGCACGCCGAAGGCTCGGTGCTCGTCGCCATGGGCGACACCCGCGTGCTGTGCAC
>DONB01000067.1:0-2591 GCA_003510325.1 Thiobacillus sp.
ATCGTCGAAAACCAGGTGACCTATCCGCTCGCCACCACCATGCTGTCGGTGCCGGGGGCGAAGACGGTGCGCGGGTTCTCCTTCTTCGGCGACAGCTTCGTCTACGTCATTTTCGAGGACGGCACCGACCTCTACTGGGCGCGCTCGCGGGTGCTGGAATATCTCAGCCAGGTGCAGAGTCGGATGCCTGAAACCGCCGTGCCGGCGCTGGGACCGGACGCCACCGGGGTGGGCTGGATTTACCAGTACGCATTGGTCGACCGCACCGGCAAGCACGACCTGGCGCAACTGCGCACCCTGCAGGACTGGTTTCTCAAGTACGAGCTGAAAACCTTGCCCAACGTGGCCGAAGTGGCGACCGTCGGCGGCATGGTCAAGCAGTATCAGGTGGTGCTCGATCCGGTGAAGCTCGCCAGCTTCGGCATCACGCACGATGAAGTGATCAAGGCAATCCGTTCGGCCAACCAGGAAACCGGCGGTGCCGTGCTGGAGCTCGCCGAGACCGAATTCATGGTGCGCGCCAGCGGCTATCTCAAAAGCATCGCCGACTTTCGCGACATTCCGCTGCGGCTGGCCGGCACGACGCCGGTCAGCCTGGGCGACGTGGCACACATCCAGCTTGGCCCCGAAATGCGGCGCGGCATTTCCGAACTCAACGGCGAAGGCGAAGCCGTGGGCGGCATCGTGGTGCTGCGCTCGGGCAAGAACGCACGCGAGACCATCGCGGCCGTGAAAACCAGGCTCGACACGCTCAAGGCCAGCCTGCCGCCCGGTGTCGAAATCGTGCCGACCTACGACCGCAGCCAGCTGATCGACCGCGCGATCGACAACCTGACACACAAGCTGATCGAGGAATTCATCGTCGTAGCGCTAGTCTGCGTGGTGTTCCTGTGGCATCTGCGCTCGTCGCTGGTGGCGATCGTTTCGCTGCCGCTGGGCGTGCTGATCGCCTTCATCATCATGCGTCAGCAGGGGGTCAACGCCAACATCATGTCGCTCGGCGGCATTGCCATCGCCATCGGCGCCATGGTCGATGCGGCGGTGGTGATGATCGAAAACGCCCACAAGAAAATCGAGCTCTGGAACCATGCGCATCCCGGTGAAACGCTGGAAGGCGAGACGCGCTGGAAAGTGGTGACCGACGCGGCCAGCGAGGTCGGCCCGGCGCTGTTCTTCTCGCTCTTGATCATCACGCTCTCCTTCATTCCGGTGTTCACGCTGGAAGCGCAGGAAGGGCGGCTGTTCGGCCCGCTGGCTTTTACCAAGACCTACGCCATGGCGGCGGCGGCCGGCCTCTCGGTGACGCTGATTCCGGTGCTGATGGGCTACTGGATCCGCGGCCGGATTCCCGACGAAACGAAGAACCCGCTCAACCGCTGGCTGATTCGCGCCTACCAGCCGCTGCTGGATGCCGTGCTCAGGCATCCCCAGATCACGATGGCCGCGGCCGCGCTGATTTTCCTCACCGCGCTGTGGCCGATGAGCCGCCTCGGCGGCGAATTCCTGCCGCCGCTGGACGAGGGCGACCTGCTCTACATGCCGTCGGCCTTGCCGGGGCTGTCGGCGCAAAAGGCGTCCGAGCTGCTGCAGCAGACCAACCGGCTGATCAAGAGCGTGCCCGAGGTGGCCAGCGTCCACGGCAAGGCCGGGCGCGCCGAAACCGCCACCGATCCGGCGCCGCTGGAAATGTTCGAGACCACCATCCAGTTCAAGCCGCGCGAGGAATGGCGGCCGGGCATGACGGCGGACAAGCTGGTCGAGGAACTGGATCGCGCGGTCAGGGTGCCGGGACTCGCCAACATCTGGATTCCCCCCATCCGCAACCGCATCGACATGCTCGCCACAGGCATCAAGAGTCCGGTCGGGGTCAAGGTCGCGGGCAGCAATCTCGCCGATATCGACCGCATCGCCCAGGACGTCGAGCGCATCGCCAAGACCGTGCCCGGCGTGTCGTCCGCGCTGGCCGAGCGGCTCACCGGCGGCCGCTACATCGACGTCGACATCGATCGCGCCACCGCGGCGCGCTATGGCATGAACATCGGCGACGTGCAGTCGGCGGTGGCCAACCTCATCGGCGGCGAGAACATCGGCGAGACGGTCGAGGGCCTGGCGCGCTATCCGATCAACGTGCGCTACCCGCGCGAATGGCGCGACACGCCCGCCAAGCTCGCCGCGCTGCCCATCCTCACGCCGAACGGCAGCCAGATCACGCTGGGCACGGTGGCCACCGTCAAGGTCAGCGACGGCCCGCCCATGCTCAAGAGCGAGAATGCGCGGCCTTCGGGCTGGGTGTATGTGGATGTGCGCGGGCGCGATCTGGCGTCCACCGTGGCCGACCTGCAGGCTGCGGTGTCCGCCCAGGTCAAGCTCGAACCCGGCATGAGCCTGGCCTACTCCGGCCAGTTCGAGTTCATGGAGCGCGCCAACGCACGGCTCAAGCTCGTCGTGCCCGCCACGCTGCTCATCATCTTCGTGCTGCTCTATCTCACCTTCAGCCGCTTCGACGAGGCCGTGCTCATCATGGCCACGCTGCCGTTCGCGCTGACCGGCGGCGTGTGGTTTCTCTATGCCCTGGACTACCAGCTGTCGGT
>DONB01000067.1:2709-7911 GCA_003510325.1 Thiobacillus sp.
CAGCCTACCTGCTGATGCGCCGCTCTAGGAAAAGCCGCCGCCGTGACGGGTGAACCGGCGCAGCGCTGACAGCAAGTTGATCCACAACAGCAGTGCAGACAGGGCCAGCACGCTGCCCGCTGCCACGCCCAGCTGCGGCCAGAACGGCACCCCAACCAGCAGCACGCAGGCGATCAGGTGAAGCCGGAACTGCCGGCGCATCCAGCGCTCGGCGATCATGTTCTTCATGGTGGGGATGCTGCCGGCCCTGGCCTGCAGCTGCGACTGCAGATGAAACCAGGCGAGGAAGGGCACGATCTTGTAGAGCATGCCGGTCACCACGCTGACGGCGAAACCGCCGATGAAAAGAATCCCCAGCAGCAGCGGATAGGCGTCGCTGTCAGCCCAGGCCGGCCGGACTTGGGCGACGATCCAGACGGCGACGCAGGCGATCAGGCTGGCCATGCCCAGGCGCCAATAGTCGAGGGTGACGTCGGGCAGTTTTCTGCGGCGGCGGGATTGCAGGCGCAGCGTGGCGACGGCGAACAGCAGGATGCCGGCGGCGAGCGCGGCATCGACGAGCCGGGCGGTGACGTGCGGCAACAGTGGCTCGATGCTGTGGAGCAACAGCAGCGCGAACAGCGCTCCGGCCAGCCAGCGGCTGAGCCGGGGCGGATACGGCGGCGTGAGCTGAAACATCGGCACCACCTGATACGCGACGCCGATCACCAGCAGCAGCNNCTATGAGGCCGAAGCTGACGTGCGCGGCGATCGCGGATTCGACCGCGGGCGGCGCCCACCAGCCGGCGCGCAGCAGGGCCAGCGCCAGCCCGAGCAGGATCGTGAGGGCGAGGCCGATCACGGCAAAGCGGATGCCGTTGACGGTGACGCCGGCCACGGCGCGCGCGAGGCTGATGGCAGTGGCCGCAAGAAAAACGGCGAAGCCCGCGCCCAGCAGGACCGCGCCGATGCCGTAGGCGGCCGGCTCTGCGGTGAGGAATCCCGCCATCAAGACGGCGGTGCCCAGCAGCAGCGAGACATGGCTGCCCCGGGCGACGAGGCGTGGCGCAGGCAGCGGCGAACCGGCGACCACCGGCAGCATCTGCATCAGTGCGCCCAGCATGACCATGGCGAGGAAGCCCAGCGTGAGCGCGTGGGTCAGCGCAAGCGCCTGCGGCGTCCAGCGCGAGGCCAGCGCGTCTGGGGACAGGACGATCAGGATGGCGGCGGCGAGCAGGAACAGCGGCGCCGTGAGAAAGAAGCGCAGCGGCAGCGAGAACGGCGGCGCCTGTTCGAAGGAAAGACCCGCGGGCTGGCTCATCCGCCCTGCCCGCCCTCGCCGGCCGGGCTGATCAGGATGACGTAGCTGCCGTCGGCCTGCATCGTCGTGTCGTGCCGGTAGCCGCGTTCGGCGAGGATGGCATAGAGCGGAAACGGTTCGCGGTGCAGCAGCATCCGGATCGACTGCCCGGGGCGCAGCAGCTCCAGCGTCGTCATGATCTTTTGCATCGGCTCCGGCGGTTCCAGCCCGCGCGCATCGACGAGGATTTCCCGAGCCGGGGCGCTCATGCGGACCGCCGGGGTGCGCCGGCCTCCATGGCGCGGATCACGCTGTCGCTGTCGGCGCCCAGCACGCGGTCGGACATGGGATACAGCATGTTCTCCTCCTTCAGGTTGTGCTGCTGCATCAGCATATTGAGCGTTTCCGACAGGCCGAGGTAGCTGTCCCGATTGCCCGCCGCGACGGCCCTGGCCATTTCCTGAAGCAGGTCGCGCATCTGCGCGTGTTCCATGCGCATCACCTCGGTGGGGCCGGCGCGCATGCCGGTTCGGTCTTCGAATGCCGGGAACAGCACGTCTTCCTCCATTGCCAGATGACGGGCCATCGCCTGCTCGAATTGCTCGAACAGGCTGCGTGCGCGGTCCCATTGATTCTGCGCCGCCTCGGCTTCGGCGGATGCGAACAGATCGTCGCAGGCGCGATGGTCGCTTCCCAGGAAATCCAGAATCGTGCTCATGCCATGTCCTCCTAAGTGGATGAAAAAATGCATGTTTAAGTATATCAGGAGTTCCTAACCCTAAATTCCCCTTGACTGCTTCACAAGATGTCGTATGTTTCATTCACCAACAACACAAGATGTTGCCCCAAGGAGGATAAAATGAGTTCTGCGATCGCAAGCGTTCCCCGCGAAGTCATCAAGCGCGACGGGCGCCGGACCCCGTTCGATGCGGCGAAGATCCGTTCGGCGATTGTGCGGGCCGGACAGGCCAGCGGTGAGTTCGGCGAAGCCGAAGCCGAGCTGATCACCGCCCAGGTAACGAAAGTGCTGATCCACAGCCTGCGCGGCGCGCCGCCCGACATCGAGCGCATCCAGGACATCGTCGAACAGAGCCTGATCGCCGCCAACCATCTGGCCACCGCGCGCACCTACATCGCCTATCGCGAATCGCACAAGAAGCTGCGCGAGGACCGCAAGACGCTGGTCGACGTCGAGGCCTCCGTCAACGAATACCTGTCGCAGCAGGACTGGCGCGTCAATGCCAACGCCAATCAGGGCTACAGCCTGGGCGGGCTGATCCTCAACGTGTCGGGCAAGGTGGTGGCCAACTACTGGCTCAACCACGTCTACCCGCCCGAACTCGGCGAAGCGCATCGCGACGGCTCGATCCACATCCACGACCTCGACATGCTGGCGGGCTACTGCGCCGGCTGGTCGCTGCGCACGCTCTTGCACGAAGGCCTCAACGGCGTGCCGGGCAAGGTCGAGGCCGGGCCGCCGAAACACATGTCGTCCGCGGTCGGCCAGATCGTCAACTTCCTCGGCACGCTGCAGAACGAATGGGCCGGGGCGCAGGCCTTCTCCTCGTTCGACACCTACATGGCGCCCTTCATCCGCAACGACGGCATGACGTACGAAGCGGTCAAGCAGTGCATCCAGGAACTGATCTACAACCTCAACGTGCCGTCGCGCTGGGGCACGCAGACGCCGTTCACCAACCTAACCTTCGACTGGACCTGCCCGGAGGACCTGCGCGAACAGGTACCGGTGATCGGCGGCGAGGAAATGCCCTTCAGCTACGGCGAGCTGCAGGTCGAGATGGACATGATCAACCGCGCCTACATCGAGGTGATGACCACCGGCGACGCCAAGGGCCGCGTGTTCACCTTCCCCATCCCCACCTACAACATGACGCCGGACTTCCCCTGGGAATCGGAAAACGCCGAGCGCCTGTTCGCGATGACCGCGCGCTACGGCCTGCCCTACTTCCAGAACTTCATCAATTCGGAAATGAAGCCCAACCACATCCGCTCGATGTGCTGCCGCCTGCAGCTCGACCTCAGGGAATTGCTGAAGCGCGGCAACGGCCTGTTCGGCTCGGCCGAGCAGACCGGATCGGTCGGCGTGGTGACGGTGAACTGCGCGCGCCTGGGCCATGAGTACCGCGGCGACGAAGCTGCATTGCTGCGACGCCTCGACGCGCTGCTCGACATGGCGAGGAACGGCCTGGAGATCAAGCGCAAGGAAATCCAGCGCCTGATGGACAACGGCCTCTTCCCCTACACCAAGCGCTATCTCGGCACCCTGCGCAATCACTTCTCGACCATCGGCGTCAACGGCGCCAACGAGATGATCCGCAATTTCAGCGGCGACAATCACGACATCACGACCGAATGGGGCCACGATTTCGCGGTGCGCCTGCTCGACCACATCCGCGGCCGCATCGCCGCCTTCCAGGAAGAGACCGGCCACATGTACAACCTGGAAGCCACGCCGGCCGAAGGCACCACCTACCGCTTCGCCAAGGAAGACGCCAAACGCTATCCCGGCATCCTGCAGGCCGGCACCGAAGACGCGCCCTACTACACCAACTCGTCGCAGCTGCCGGTGGGCTTCACCGACGACGCGTTCGAGGCGCTGGAACGGCAGGACGATCTGCAGCGGAAGTACACCGGCGGCACCGTGCTGCATCTGTACATGTCGGAGCACATCTCGTCGGCTGAAGCCTGCAAGAAGCTGGTGCGGCGCGCGCTGGAACGCTTCCGCCTGCCCTACATCACCATCACGCCCACCTTTTCGATTTGCCCGAAACACGGCTACCTCGCCGGCGAGCACGAGTTCTGCCCCACGTGCGACGAGGAAGCCCTGTCCCGCAAGCGCGCTGTTGCTGCATAACCCAAGGAGACCGAGATGAACGACATGACCGACCCGACCCAGGCCCCGCTCACGCTGAAAGACGAGGAGCGCACCCGTTGCGAAGTCTGGACCCGCGTGATGGGCTACCACCGCCCGGTGACGAGCTTCAACAAGGGCAAGAAGAGCGAGCACCGCGAGCGGCGTTTCTTCGTCGAAGGCCGTCGCAGCCTGGGGTAAGCCAGATGCTCCCTCCCCCTTGAGGGGGGAGGGTTGGGGAGAGGGTGAGCAGTCGCAGGATTTATCGCAGTTGCTCGATTTAATTCCCCCCTCTCCCCAACCCTCTCCCACAAGGGGAGAGGGAGCAACTTCTTCCTTCCCTGGACAACCTCATGCTCCGCGTCGGCGGCCTGACCCCGCTCTCCACCACCGACTGGCCCGGCATGCTGGCCGCGGTGGTGTTCTGCCAGGGCTGTCCCTGGCGTTGCGGCTATTGCCACAATCCGCACCTGATTCCCGCGCGCGGCGAGAACGAAATTCCCTGGGACGACGTGATGGCTTTCCTGCGGCGCCGTCAGGGCCTGCTTGACGGTGTGGTGTTCTCGGGCGGCGAGCCGACGCTGCAGCCCGGGCTGGCCGACGCGATGCGCGAGGTGCGTGCGCTCGGCTTCAAGGTTGGCCTGCACACCGGCGGCGCCTATCCGCGCCGGCTCGCCGAGGTGCTGCCGCTGGTGGACTGGGTGGGACTTGATGCGAAGGCGCCGTTCGCCGACTACCCGCGCATCACCGGCGTCGCCGGTAGCGGCGACCCGGCGCTGGCCAGCCTAGAAGCCGTGCTGGCATCGGGCGTCGCCCACGAAATCCGCACCACCGTGCATCCTGCCCTGCTGACCGACGCTGATGTCTCGGGCCTGGCACAGGAGCTGTCGGCACGCGGCGTCAAACACTATGTGATCCAGGCATTCCGCAGCCAGGGCTGTGCGGATGCAACGCTGGTTCAGCACACACGTGGCGCCAAGGTATGAACGAACCCTTGGTGGCCGCGGCCGATTGTGTAGAATCCGGGTCATGCGCCGCTTCATTGCCCTGA
>DONB01000072.1 GCA_003510325.1 Thiobacillus sp.
GCCCGGCGCATCGTCGTCAAGGTCGGCTCCAGCCTGGTCACGGCCGAAGGGCGCGGGCTCGACCACGAGGCGCTGTCGCGCTGGGCCGGTCAGATCGCGGCGCTGACCGCCCAGGGCAGGGAAGTCGTGCTGGTGTCCTCCGGCGCGATCGCCGAAGGCATCGCACGGCTGGGCTGGAAAAAGCGGCCCAAGGCGGTGAACGAACTGCAGGCCGCCGCCGCCGTCGGGCAGATGGGCTTGGTGCAGGCCTACGAATCGATCTTCCGCACCCACCAGCTCCACGCCGCACAGGTGCTGCTGACCCACGAGGATCTGGCCGATCGCACGCGCTACCTGAATGCGCGCTCGACGCTGCGCACGCTGCTGGAACTGCGCGTGGTCCCCATCATCAACGAGAACGACACCGTCGCCACCGACGAGATCCGCCTCGGCGACAACGACACGCTGGGCGCGCTGGTGACCAACCTGATCGAAGCAGACTGTCTGGTGATCCTGACCGATCAGACCGGCCTCTACACCGCTGATCCGCGCAAGGATCAGCAGGCGACGCTGGTGATGGATGCCCACGCCGGCGATCCCGATCTCGAACGCATGGCGGGCGGGGCCGGCAGCAGCGTCGGCACCGGCGGCATGCTGACCAAGATCCTCGCCGCCAAGCGTGCGGCGCGGAGCGGCGCTCACACGGTGATCTGCAGCGGTCGCGAGGAAAACGTGCTGCTGCGGCTGGCGACGGGCGAGGTCATCGGCAGCCAGCTGGTGGCGCGCCAGGCGCCGCTCGCCGCACGCCGGCAGTGGCTGGCCGATCATCTGCAGCTGCGCGGCGGCGTAGTGCTCGACGCCGGCGCGGTGCGCGCCCTGCGCTCCACCACGGCGGTGCGCGAGCGGGCGCAGCAACTGCTGGCCCGCGCCCGCGCCGGCGCTTCGCATGCCTTTGCGGTGGACGATGCCNNGCTGCCGGTCGGGGTGAAGGGCATCACCGGAGAATTCGAACGCGGCGAAGTGGTGGCGGTGGTCGATCCCTCGGGACGGGAAGTGGCACGCGGCCTGACCAATTACAGCGCCAGCGAGGCGCGCCGGATCGCCGGCAAGCCGAGCAGCGCGATCGAGGCCGAGCTCGGCTACATGGACGAGCCGGAGTTGATCCACCGCGACAATCTGGTGGTGCTGGCGTGACCACCATCCTTGACCTGATGCGCCACGGCGAGCCCGTCGGCGGACGCCGCTATCGCGGCCAGGTGGACGATCCGCTGTCGGAAAAGGGCTGGGCGCAGATGCAGGCGGCGGTGAGCGAGGTGGTGCCGTGGACCCGCATCGTGTCGTCGCCGCTGCTGCGCTGTCGCGCGTTCGCCGAGACGCTGGCCGGTCGCCACGGCTTGCCGCTGGCGCTGGATGAGCGCCTGAAGGAAGTCGGCTTCGGCGCATGGGAAGGCAAGTCGGCCGCCGAAATCGAACAGGATGCCCCCGGGACGCTGGCGCGCTTCAAGGCCGATCCGGTGAACGCGCGTCCGGCTGGCGCCGAACCGCTGGCGGATTTTCATGCGCGGGTGGCCGCCGCGCTCGATGACCTGCTCGCGCAGCATGCCGGCCAGCACGTGCTGCTGGTGGGACATGCCGGCGTGATGCGCATGGCGCTGGCGTGGGCGCTGCAGATCCCGCTGGAACATGCCTATCGCATCGAAGTGGCGACCGCTTCGCTGACGCGCCTGCGCTTCGACGCCGATCGCGCCAGCCTGATCTTCCACGGCAGGCCGCACCTCGACCGGTGATCAGCCGCCTGGCTCTCGGGCTCTGCCTTCTGCTGGCATGGCCGGCGCAGGCCGCCACCATTCGTCTCGTCGACGACGCCGGGCAAATCCTCCAATTCGCCCAGCCGCCGCAACGCATCATTTCGCTTACGCCGCATCTGACCGAACTGCTGTTCGCTGTCGGCGCCGGCGCGCAGCTGGTGGGGACGGACAGCGCCAGCGATTTTCCGCGCGCGGCGCTGGCGCTGCCGCGCGTCGGCGACTACAGCCGCATCAGCTTCGAGCGCATCCTGGCGCTGAAGCCGGACCTGATCGTCGTCTGGGTGGGCGGCAATCGCCCGGCGGACATCCACGGCCTGAAACAGATGGGGGTCCCGGTGCTGCACACCGAGGCCACCCGGCTCGACGACGTGGCGCGCCTGCTGCGCCTGCTCGGTCAGGCGAGCGGCCATGCAGGGGAGGGCGAGGCGGCGGCGCGGGCGTATTCCGGGCGGCTGGCCGCACTGAGGGTTGGGGACGGCCGAAATCCGCCGGTGCGTGTGTTCTATCAGGTATGGGATCGTCCGCTGATGACGGTGGGCGGTACGCACTGGATCAGCGACGCGCTNNTGTCCCCGGTGGTGTCGCGCGAGGCGGTGCTGCGGCGTGCGCCGGAACTGATCGTGGGCGGCAGCGATGCGCCCGATCTGCGCCGCCAGTGGCAGCGCTTTGCCAGGCTGCCGGCAGTGAAGAATCAGGGGTTTGTGCAGGTGGATGCGAATCTTCTGCACCGGCCCACGCCGCGTCTGATCAAGGGCGTGGCAGCGCTGTGTGCGGCGGTGGCGCCTTACCGGTGACGGCTGTCGCCTGACTTGCGGTTGGGGCAGTTTTCCTTGATGCAGTCGGCGTAGATCTGCAGCGAATGGTCATGGATGGGNNGCGTTTCTCGATTTCGGCATCGAAAAACTCTTCCACCTTGCCGCATTGCAGGCAGACCAGGTGGTCGTGATGGTCGCCCTGGTTGAGTTCGAACACCGCCTTGTCGCTGTCGAAGTGGTGGCGCATCAGCAGACCGGCCTGCTCGAACTGGGTGAGCACCCGATAGACCGTGGCAAGGCCGATGTCCTGGCCTTCGTCCGACAGCAGACGGTACACCTCCTCGGCGGTCATGTGTCGTTTGTTGCTTTGTTCGAACAGATCGAGGATTTTCAGGCGCGGCAACGTGGCTTTGAGACCGATGTTCTTGAGGTCGGACGGATTGCTCAAAAGAGGCTCCAGGACGGGAACGCGAATACGTTATGATACGTTTTTTTCCAACCGGCTAAACCTTTCCGGCACCTCGGCTATGCGTCATTTCCTGATTCCCGTTCTGCTTCTGAGCCTGATTGCCGGGTGTTCCAGCGTCAAGATCGGCCCTCACCGCATCGATGTGCAGCAGGGCAATGCGCTCGACCAGGAGAACGTCGCCCGCCTGAAACCCGGCCTCAACCGTTCGCAAGTGCGCTTCCTGCTCGGCACCCCGCTGGTGGTCGATCCGTTCCGCACCGATCGATGGGATTACGTGTACGTGTATTACAAGGCGGGCAGGCTGGCCGAGCAGAAACGCATCACGCTGTTTTTCGAGGGCGATACGCTGGCACGCATCGAAGGCGATCTGCCAGAGCCGGCTTCGCAACCCGCTGTCCCTGCCGCCGAGCCCGCACCGCAGTCTGCGCCCGAAACGCCGGTTGCTCCGCCTCCCGCACCTGAATCGCGTGCGGCTGAACCCCTGGCGTTGGCCGCAGAGGCCCGTCCCGAGCCGCAGCCTGAGCAGGTGGCGCCCTCCGCTGCAGTCGAGACGGCCCGTCTGCCTGCGGTGGTGGCGCCTTCGATGCAGGTGGCTTCTGCCGCTGCAGCCGAACCGGCTCCGACGACGGCTGCACCTGTTCCTGCAGCGCCAGCCGTCAGCGTGGCGACCCAGCCGGTTTCACCGAAAACCGTGCCGGCGCCCACTCAAGACGCGGTTGAAACCAGCGTCGTGGCCCCGCTGCCGAGTCCGAAAAACGCCCCGGCTTACGTCGATCCGCGTGTGCCGGCCGAGTTGAGCTTGCAGCCCGAAACCAATGTCGAGCAAATCCGGCCCGACGTGATTCCGTCTTTCCCCGAGCCTTATCCGGCCGCGGGCGGCAGCGACGATCCGGTGCTGAAGTCGGTGAGCGAATGGGCGGATGCCTGGGCGCGGCGCGACGAAGAGGCGTATCTTGCCGCGTACGATGCGGGCTTCACGCCGCAGGGCGGGGGCAGCCGTACCGACTGGGAAAGGCGCCGCCGCCTATTGCTCGGTGTGGCCAGGAACATCGATCTGAAGATCGAGTCGCCGTCGGTCGAGCGCGCCGACGATGGCACCGCCACGGTCACGTTCCATCAGATTTATCGCTCGGACAACTACCGCGATGCGGTCGTCAAGACCTTGCGCATGGTCGAGCGCGATGGCCGCTGGCTGATCGTCGATGAGCAGGTGCAGTCGATTCTGCGTGGTGTCCAGCCATGACCGTGCGCACCGCCATTGCCGGCGTGTCCGGTCGCATGGGGCGCGCACTGCTCGAGGCCGTGGCGGCCGATCCTGGGTGTGCGTTGCATGCTGCCATCGACCGTCCTGGCAGCCCGCTGGTGGGGCAGGACGCCGGCGCTGCCTGGGGTGCGGCCAGCGGGGTCGCCGTGAGCGATCGTCCCGCGGCGGCCTTGCAGGGTGCGCATGCGCTGATCGACTTCACCCGTCCTGAAGCCACCTTCGCTTATCTCGACGCGTGCGTCGCGGCGAACGTGGCGCTGGTGATCGGCACCACCGGTTTCGACGAGGTCGGCAAGGCTCGCATCGCAGCAGCGGCCAAGCAGATTCCCATCGTGTTCGCGCCCAACATGAGCGTGGGGGTGAACCTGCTGATGAAGCTGGCCGAACTCGCCGCGCAGGTGCTGGATGAGGGCTACGACATCGAGATCATCGA
>DONB01000107.1 GCA_003510325.1 Thiobacillus sp.
TCGTCGAGCGTGGTCGCGCCGATCAGGTGCAACTCGCCGCGCGCCAGAGCGGGCTTCAGCATATTGCCGGCGTCGATCGCGCCTTCAGCCTTGCCGGCGCCGACCAGGGTGTGCAGTTCGTCGAGGAAGACGATGTAGCGGCCCGGATCCATCGCCAGCTCCTTCAGCACGGCCTTGAGACGCTCCTCGAATTCGCCGCGATATTTGGCGCCGGCGAGCAGCGCGGCGAGGTCGAGCACCAGCACCTTCTTGCCTTTCAGCGTCTCCGGCACTTCGTCGTTGATGATGCGCTGCGCCAGGCCTTCGACGATGGCGGTCTTGCCNNAGCGCCTCGCGCTGGCCTTCGGCTTCCTGCGACTGCACGTTCTCGCCGCCGCGCACCGCCTGGATCGCCTGCTCCAGCGCAGCCTTCTGCGCGCCGTGCTGCTTCAGCAGGCGGCCGGTCTCGCCCTTGTCGTCGAGCGCCGCCAGCAGGAACAGCTCGGACGCGATATAGGCGTCGTTGCGCTTCATCGCCTCCTTGTCGGTGAGGTTCAGCAGATTGTTGAGCTCGCGCGAGATGCTCACCTCGCCGCCCTGCCCTTCCACCTTGGGCAGCCGCGTCAGTGCCTGGGTCAGCGACGCCTTCAGCGCCGGAACCTGCACGCCGGCGCGCGACAGGATGGCCGAGGCGCCGGCGCCTTCCTGGTTCAGCAGCGCCAGCAGCAGGTGCTGCGGNNTAGGCATGGTCGCCGCCGACGGCCAGGCTTTGCGCGTCGGAAAACGCCTGTTGGAACTGGGTGGTGAGCTTGTCGAAACGCATAAGGGACCCCGTGCTAAGGTATATTCAATGTCACCCAAATAGTGGCGTTCCCGCCGATTTCAACCCGCTGTGTCCTAATTTAAACCCGCCATGTCCGAATTGATTGATTCCGCTGTCGAAACCGACGTTACGCGCGCGCTGGCCGAGGATGTCGGCAGCGGCGACCTCACCGCCCTGCTGATCCCGTCGAAACAGACCGCCCGCGCCCGCGTCATCACGCGCGAAGCGGCGGTGATCGCCGGCCGGCCATGGTTCGACGCCTGCTTCAAGGCGCTCGATCTCGGCTGCGTCATCGACTGGNNAGCGTGCTGGTCGAGATCAGCGGCAATGCACGCGCCCTGCTCACCGCCGAGCGCCCGGCGCTGAACTTCCTGCAGACCCTGTCGGGCGTGGCCACCGCGACGCGGCCGTACGTCGAGGCCGTGCGCGGCACCCATGCGGCCATCCTCGACACCCGCAAGACCTTGCCCGGCCTGCGCGTCGCCGAAAAATACGCGGTGCGGGTCGGCGGCGGACAGAACCAGCGCGCAGGGCTGTACGACGGCATCCTGATCAAGGAAAACCACATCGCGGCCGCAGGCGGCATCCCGCAGGTGCTGGAGGCCGCATTCAAGCTGGCAGAGGAAAAAGCCAGCGTGCAGATCGAGGTGGAAAATCTCGACGAGCTCGGGCAGGCTCTCGCCGCCGGCGCAAACCTGATTCTGCTCGACAACTTCAGCCTCGACGACATGCGCCACGCGGTGCAGCTCACCCATGGCCGGGCCCTGCTCGAAGCCTCCGGCAACATCACACTGGAGACGGTGCGCGCCGTCGCCGACACCGGTGTCGACCGCATTTCCGTCGGCAGCCTGACCAAGCACATCCGCGCGGTGGACCTGTCGATGCGCATCGAGACGCAGTAATCGTCGCGCCATGATCGAGCTCGTTCGCGCGCGCTACGACGACCCGGCGCACGCCGCTGCGCTGCTCGAGTTGCTGGACCATTACGCACGCGACCCGGCCGGCGGCGGCGAACCGCTCAGCGACTTCACCCGCGCCAACCTGGTCGGCCAGCTCGCCGCACGGCCCTTCGTCTTCAGCGTGCTGGCCTTCGACGGTGGCGTTCCGGTCGGCCTCGTCAACGCGATCGAGGGATTTTCCACCTTTGCCTGCCAACCGCTCGTCAACGTGCACGACGTGGTGGTCGCGGCAAGTCCCCGCGGCCGCGGCATCGCCGCAAAACTGTTTGCCGAGGTCGAGGCCATCGCGCGCGAACGCGGCGCCTGCAAGCTCACGCTCGAAGTCCTCTCCGGCAACCGCACCGCACGGACGCTCTACGAAAAGCTGGGGTTCGACGACTACCGGCTCGACCCGGGAATGGGCGCAGCACAGTTCATGCAGAAATGGCTGGACTGAGGCAGGCACTCGCCGCGCTGGCGCTGGTATGGGCCGCGTGGCTGCCGCATCCGGCCTGGAGCGATGCGCCGCCGTCCGCCCCGGCGATGTTGCTGGCCGAGGTCTACATCGCCGATATCGACATCAGCCAGTACTGGGTGAGCGAGAAGTTCGACGGCGTGCGCGCCCAGTGGGACGGCCGCGTCCTGCACTTTCGCGGCGGTGGCCGCGTTCCCGCGCCGGCATGGTNNTTTCCCGCCGGTTCCGCTGGACGGCGAATTGTGGATCGCGCGCGACCGGTTCGACGCGTTGTCAGGCATCGTGCGCAGGATCGAGCCGGCGGATGCCGAATGGCAGCAGGTGCGCTATCTGGTTTTCGAGTTGCCGGGCGCGGCGGGCGATTTCAGCGCCCGCATCCGGCAGATGCAGACGGTCGTCGAACTGGCCGGCGTGCCCTGGCTGCAGGTCGTCGAGCAGACGCGCGTGGCCGATCGCGCCGCGCTGCTGCAGCGGCTCGACGCCGTGGTGCGGGGCGGCGGCGAAGGCCTGATGCTGCACCGCGCCGACGCGCCCTATGTGACCGGACGCAGCGATGCGCTGCTGAAGCTGAAGCCCTGGCAGGACGCCGAGGCCGTCGTAGTCGGCTATGTGCCCGGCAAAGGAAAGTATCGAGGCATGACCGGCGCGCTGCAGATGGAAATGCCGGACGGCACGCGCTTTCGCATCGGCAGCGGGCTTTCCGACGCGCTGCGCCGCCAGCCGCCGCCCATCGGCACCCGCATCACCTATCGCTACCAGCAACTGACGAAGAACGGCGTGCCGCGCTTTCCGCGCTACCTGCGCGTGCGGGAAGACTTTTAAGCCCCGGGTTCTTCCTGATGCAGCACCCGCTCGATGCGGGGATCGGGCACCAGCCAGAGGATCGCCACGAACACATAGATGGCTTGCGCAATCCAGGGAACGAGGAAGGTCGTCACGATGGCGACCGCGTAGAGAACGGGTGACAGCTTGCCTTTCCAATCCCGCCCCACGGCACGCCTGAGTAAAGAGGCGGACCCTTCGGAAGCGATGATCGCCTGCTCCAGCACCCAATAGGCGATCGCCGCCATCAGCAGCACCAGGCCATACAGCGCCGACGGCATGGGAGCGAAGTGGTTCTCTCCCATCCAGCCGGTGGCAAACGGAAACAGCGACAGCCAGAACAGCAGATGAAGATTCGCCCACAGCATGGGGGCCGTGACCCGGGTGGCCGCATGCAGCATGTGATGGTGGTTGTTCCAGTAGATGCCGAGGTAAACGAAGCTCAGCACATAGCTGAGAAAGGTCGGCAGCAGCGGCAGCAGGGCATTGAGGGTGTCGCCATGGGGCACCTTCAACTCCAGCACCATGATGGTGATGATGATCGCCAGGACCCCATCGCTGAATGCTTCCAATCGATTCTTGCCCATACCTTCTCTCCCTTGCGCCCGGCGNNCCGGCCAGCGCCTACGCCAGCCAGATCAGCGACGCCATGCGCCCGGTCACGCCCTCGCGGCGATAAGAATAGAAGCTGTCCGCTTCGCTGAAGGTGCAGCGCCCGCCACCATGCACGGCGTTCACGCCCGCATGGCCGAGGCGGATGCGCGCCAGCTGGTAAATATCGGCGAGCCATTTGCCGGGAACAGCGGCGGGATGCGGCACGAATGCGAGGTCGGCCTCGGGATGCTGCGCGACAAATGCCAGCCGCACGTCGTCGCCCACTTCGAATGCCTGCGGACCGATGGCGGCGCCCATCCAGGCGAGGATCTCGCCCGGCGGCACCTGCATCGCGGCCACCGTGGCCTCCAGCACGCCGCCGGCCAGCCCGCGCCAGCCGGCGTGCGCGGCGGCCACCACGCTGCCGGCGCGGTCGCAGAACAGTACCGGCAGGCAGTCGGCGGTCATGATGCAGCACACCGCGCCGGGGGCGNNCGGGTGAACGACGCATCGGCTTCGGGATTCGGCTCACGCCCCAGTTCGACCACGCGGGCGCTGTGCACCTGCCTGAGCCAACCCGGCTCGGCGGGCAGCTGCTGGCGCAGGCGCGCACGATTGGCGGCCACATGGGCCGGATCGTCGCCGACATGGTCGCCCAGGTTGAGGCTGTCCCAGGGGGCATGGCTCACGCCGCCCGCGCGGGTGGTCATCAGGCTTTTGACCCGCGCCGGGGCGGGCCAGTCGGGCAGGATCACCCTTACTTGATCCAGTCGGTGTTATCGCGCAGCGCTTTCAGCAGCGAGGCGAAATCGGGCGGCAGCGGACATTCCCACTGCATGAATTCCTGGGTGACCGGATGGATCAGGCCCAGCTTCTCCGCATGCAGCGCCTGGCGCGGGAACGGAATCTTGAGATGGGTGCGGCGGCTGGCGTTGTAGACCGTATCGCCGACCAGCGGGTGGCCGATGTGCTGCATGTGGACCCGGATCTGGTGGGTGCGCCCGGTTTCCAGCTTGCAGCGCAGCAGCGTGATGCCGGGAAAGCGCTCGACCA
>DONB01000068.1 GCA_003510325.1 Thiobacillus sp.
CCGTCCTGCGGCAGGCGCTTTTCCGAGATATCCAGTCCCGACACGATCTTCAGGCGCAGGGCCAGCGCCGGCGCAATCTTGAGATCGGCCTGCGTCTGCGGGTGCAGCACGCCATCGATACGGAAGCGGATGGCCAGAAATTTTTCCTGCGGCTCGATATGCACGTCGGACGCGCCGACCTGNNCACCACCGGCGCATCGGCCTGGCCTTCGCCCAGCGCCTCCAGGCCGATGATGCTGGCCTCGCTCTCGCCCATGTCGCGCGCGAGTTCCTCGGTCAGGCCATGGATGTCGTCGGTGCGCCGGTAGATGCGGTCGATGGCCGCCAGCAGGTCGCCTTCCGCGACCACGGCAAGCTGGATGTCTTCCCGAATCAGCCGGGCGATCTCATCGTAGGCCACCAGGTCGGTCGGATCGGCCATACCGACGAAAATGCTGCCGTCCCGCCGCGCCAGCGGGATGGCCCGGAAACGCCGCGCCTGCGTTTCAGGCAGCAGCTGCAGGATGGTCGACTCCGGGTTGAATTTTCTGAGGTCGACGNNGCGCCTGGGCGATGTCGTTAACCCCCGCCAGCCCGCTTTCGACGATGATGCGGCCGAGCCGGCGGCCGCTCTTCTTCTGCGCGGCCAGGGCAATGTCAAGGTCGGCGCTGGAAATGACTTTCTGCTCGACGAGCAGGTCGCCCAGGCGAATTTTCTGGCGTGCAGGCTGTGCGGATGAAGGGGCGGCGGCGGACTCGGTCTGCATTTTTATCGGATTGGCTCGAAAGTATGAGCACGTATCGGCCGAATACTGCCCCGCCTTAAGCAATAAAGGCGCAGCTCGCGACAAAGGCACCTCACTCCGCAAGGTGAGGCGTTGCCCGAACCCCGGTCACAGCCTCCCGCACACCTGGCTGCGCGGGCCAGACGGGGCGGATCACCGGGCCTGCTGTTCGATCATCTCACCCGGCTGGGTGCCGGGACGCAGCTTGCCCTGATAGATGAAGCCGGCGCCATAGCGGCGGCGGCCATCCGGCGCGGTGACGAGCTCGTTCTCGCTCCAGATCCAGACATGGCCCTCGCGGGTATCGAGGATGAACGCCCGCCCGCCGCCCTTGCTGCCTTCGGCGCCGGCCAGCGGCAGTGCCTGATAGCGTCCGTCATCGGCCCATGCGGCGGTCGACAGCGCCAGCAGCCCAAACAGCATCCATCCTGTACGCATCGTGCTTCCTTTCTGAAAAACGCACCTCGCCCACGAAGTACACGCCTATACACGAATGACGACGGAAGCGCGGGATGCGTTTTTCGTGTTCTTCGTGCGCTTCGTGGATAGCCTTTTATAGGCTCATTTGAAAAGCGCCGCCACTGCGGCGGCATCCAGCACGTATTCATGATTGCAGATATCGTCGTGCACCCGGATTTCGCCCTGTTCGGCGATGATGGCGTCGCATTCCGCCTGTCCCACGCTGCGCAGCATGGCGTAGATCTTGGCCGGATCGTACGGGCAGTAATACGTCACCTGGCGCGGGTCGTACACGCGCACGTCTTCTTCGGGAAACAGGCGTTCGATCAGCTTGATCGCGCCGAGATTGAGCAATTCATCAGCGCGCACGGTATCGGCCAGGATCTGCAACCGGTTCCAGCCGTCGGCATCGCGCAAGCTTGCACCCGGCAACGCCTGCAGAAACAAACCTGCCGCGGTTTCGTGGTCGGCCGCCAGCCACAGCCGGGTCGGCGTCTGCTCGGACTGTTCCAGATAATGTTCGAACACGGCGGCCAACGTCTCGCCCTGCAGCGGCACATGGCTCTGATAGGGCTGGCGCATGCCGGCGGTGTCGAGCGTCAGGGTCAGCGCGCCTTCGCCGAGCAAGGCCGGCAGACTGCCGGCTTGCACCTCCGGGGCGATCTCCGCCATGCCGCTCAGACGCAATTGCNNTCACCAGCAGGGACACCGCGCCTTCCGCGCGCAGCTGGAACGTCAGCCGGCCCGCCTGCTTGAGATTGGCCGTGATCAGCGTCGTGACCACCGCCAACTGGCCCAGCAGTTCGAGAACCGGTTCGGAATACTGGCGCCCTGAGGTCATCTCGCGCCAGGCAGGGCCGAGCTGCACCCAAGCGCCGCGGATGTCGAGCTGCTCGAACAGGAACCCGCGTACCCGGTTGGGCTGGGGGTCGACCGCGCTCAATTGAGCTGCACCCGCTCGCCCCAGGGCACCGCGCCCTTGCCCTTGACCAGCCAGATCACCGGGTAGTTGGGCGGCAGCTTGGGAAAATCGCCTTCGGCATCGGTGAAATACACCAGCATGTCGGGGCTGCGGTTTTCAGCTTCGACCCAGTCGAATACCGGACGGAAATCGGTGCCGCCGCCGCCTTCTATATCAGCGGGAAGTTGCATGGTGTCCCACGGCTCGAACTCCCACGGCGCCTGTTCGGCCACATGGTTGTCGCATGCCAGCAGGGTGACGCGCGCGCGCACCTGGCCTTTCAGCGCGTCGAGCTCGGTGNNAGATGCCTTCGCTCGACAGGCGCGGCAGCAGCGCGTCGCCTTCGCGTCGCGACGGTCGCCGCCAGGAATAGTCGTCGCGCTGGTTGACCGCGAAGAAACGCGCCAGCAGCGCACGCCACGGCAGGCTGGGCGCCAAGAGGCCGTCGACCCAGCGCATCATCGACTGCGACAGCTTGCCGGCCTGGCGCGCGGCCTGGGCGGCGGCAGCGAGCCGGTTCTTCCATTGCTCGGCGAGTTCCTCGCGTTCGCTGGGCGACAGCTCGTTGGGCTTCTGCGAGGCCTGGCTGCCGCTGCCCTCTTTTTCCTCGGCCTCGCTCTGGCCTTCCTTGCCCTGCCCGCCCGCTTCGCCGGCGTCGGGGTTGTCCTGGCGCTGGTTGTCGTCCGGGCTCGCGCCGGATTCGTTGTCGTTGTCGAACAGGTGCTGGTCGAACGACTCTTCCGGCGTGTCTTCCGGAATCAGCGGATAGATCTCCTCCGCCGACAGCGTCATGTAGTTCTGGTCGGCCAGGATACCGTGCAGCGGCGGCTTCAGCCCTTCCTCGATCAGGATGAGGTTGACCGCATGGTCGCACGCCACGTCCCAGCGCCGCTTCACCCGGTGGTTGCGGCGGTGGGTGTGGCCCATCGCGCAATGCATCGCCTCGTGCGCCAGCACAAACTGCGTCTGCGCGAGGTTGAGGTTGTCGATGAACTTCGGATTGAAGTAGAAGGCCTGTGCGTCGGTGCCGGTGGTGGTGCACCACTCGCCGCCGGGCTTCAGCGGCAGGTGCATCACCAGCGCGCCGAGAAAGGGGCGCTCCATGATCAGGCGCGTGCGCGCGGCGGCAAGCTTGGTGAGGATGGGTTCGAGCGCGGCGTCGTTGGCTTCAGCCATGGGACATCAATGCTCGTACAAGACGAGGTCGGTGATGCTGTTGGCCCACTCGGCGAACGCCGGCACGGCGAACAGCGGACGGCCCACCGCGCGGTGCAGGTCGGACACCAGCATCACGCCCATTTCACGCTGCGGGAAGCGCTGCGCGTACTTGAGGATGTTTCCATATACCTCCGTGGCATTGCCCTTGTCGGCAGCCTGCAAGGCCTTCCTCACCAGCGCGGCGGCGACGCCGTACTGCAGGTCGATGCCGTCGGGCACCTCGGCGGCATCGCCGGCGATGATGGCGTCGATGTCCGGCATCTGCGCCATGTTGTCGACGAAGGTCTTCAGTTCCAGACCGGCCGATTGCCCTACGCAGGCAACCAGAGAGTCGGCCAGCAGCTCGGTCTTGTCGAATTTCTGCAGCGCGCGGTGAGCGTATTCCCACGAGCGCGGGCTTGGGAAGGCGATCGGCGTGTGCGCCGGGTCGAAGCTGAACAGCAGGTCGGGACGGAAGCGCAGGAAGGCGATCACGCGCGGGTCAATGTCTTCGCTATGCGCCCAGTCCACCCAGTCGTCCAGGTTCACCTCGACTTCGTAGTGGGTGAAGCGGTTGGCCAGCGGCGCCGGCATCGCATAAGTCACGCCGCGGTCGCCCTGGCGGTTGCCGGCGGCGAAGATCACCCAGCCGTCGGGCACCTTGTATTCGCCGAGGCGACGATCGAGGATCAGCTGGTAGGCAGCGGCCGACACGGTCGGCGGCGCCGAGGTGATCTCGTCGAGGAACAGGATGCCCGACGGGCCATGGCGCCCGGCATCGGGCAGCACCGAGGGAATCGACCATTCGACCAACTGGCCGCTGCGGAACGGAATGCCGCGCAGGTCGGTCGGCTCCATCTGGGAGAGGCGGATGTCGATCAGCGGCACACTGTGCTGCTGCGCGATCTTGGCGACGATCTGGGATTTGCCGACGCCCGGCGGCCCCCACAGCATCACCGGCGTGTGGTGGCCGTCGGCGGCGCTTTCGAATTCGCGGTCGAGGATGGTTTCGATGTGGGAGGGGCGCATGGAAAGTGACAACAACGCTGAGTGAGCCCAAATGATAATCGCTCGCGCCCCCGGGTTCCACCCTCGCCCTTGATCGGAACAGGGGGATTTTGTTACTGTGCAGCGACTTGGACTGGATGGATCAGCATGAATTTTTGCAGTGAATGTGGCAGCGCGGTCGTGCTGCGTGTACCCACCGGCGACCACCTGCCGCGCCACATATGTCCCGACTGCGGCACCATCCATTACCAGAATCCCAAGATGGTGGTCGGCTGCATTCCGGAATGGGAGGACAAGGTGCTGCTGTGCCGCCGCGCCATCGAGCCCAAATACGGCCTGTGGACGCTGCCCGCCGGCTTCATGGAAAACGGCGAAACCACGCTGGAAGGCGCGGCGCGCGAAACCTGGGAAGAAGCCGGCGCGCGCATCGAGGTCGGCAGCCTCTATACCCTGTTCAACCTGCCGCACATCAATCAGGTCTACTTCATGTTCCGCGCCCGGCTGCTCGATCTGGATTTTCAGCCCGGCATCGAATCGCTCGAAACCCGGCTGTTCAGCGAAGCCGAAATCCCCTGGGACGACATCGCCTTCCGCACCGTGCGCGCCACGCTGGAACAGTATTTCAGCGACCGCCGCGCCGGTTCATTCGACTTTCATTTCGGCGACATCCGCACGCGCTGAGGTTCAGCTCAGGCGGCAGCGGCGAACTGCTCCCGCCCCACCACATCCATTCCCACGCGCACCCAGCCTTCGTGGCTTTCCTGCACCTCGCCCAAGCGCAGGCGATACACGGTATCGCCGTCGCGCAGCATCAGCGGCGCACCCAGGCGGTAATGCGTCTGCGGAATCAACAGATTGCTGACGCCCTGGTCGACATGGGTCATGGGCATGAAGACCGCCCAGGTTTTCTCCTGCGCGCCGCCCGCGACGTCCGCCTCGAAAAAGATTTCGACCCGCTTGGGATGGCGTGACAGGCGTTGCGTCCCCACCAGATGCTGGCCGTCCTCTTCCCGGTTCCAGCGGATCGCCAGCAATTGCCAGACGTTCTCGGCCGGGTCCCAGCTCACCGCCACCAGGCGGCCATGCGGAAGCGCCGTCGCGTCGGACAGGGCGAAGCCCATGCCTTCCGTGCTCTCGTCTCGCAGCATCCAGGGCTCCAGGGACGGGCGCACCTTGTCGGCGTCGCCCTGCGCCAGCGCGGTCATGATGTTCTCCATCCCAGCCGCCACCCAGACGCGGCCAAAGCGGTGCGTGCGCTGGCGGCTGCGGCGAATGCCGCCGCGTTCGATCAGGCTCGCAACCTGCTGGGTCAGTGCGCTGCCCTCCACCGTAGCCGAGGTCTTGTCGAGCGAGCGCAGGTGTTCGATCAGCGGGCGCAAGGCGAAGTAGCGCAGGCGGCGACCCTGCACCCAGTCATCCTCCAGTATGCAGGCCCCTTCGCTGAGCGACAGATCCACCATATGCGTGTGCGTCCCGCGTTCCGGCACGGTTTCGGGCAGCGGCAACGGCTCGTAGCCTTCGATCAGCTGGGCGATCGACTCGATCTCCTGCGTGCGATAACCCAGCGGATGCACCAGGCCCATCAGTACCACCAGCGCGTATTCGCGTGCGCAATGCGTAGGACGCGCATTGACCCGCACCTCCTGCGTCGCGAAGCCGTCGCGTTCGACCAGACGGTAGATCTTGTGCACGCGCCGCCACGCCGACGCAGCCGGATTGCGCGCCTGATGGTAGTCCCAGCGCATGACCAGCCCGGCGTAGCGCAGTGCGCGTGTGGCAAATTCTGCGACATGGGGCTTGAGCTCGGCGCTGGACGGATTGCGGTAAGTCTGCTTCAGCATGTTGAGCCAGGCCTCCGCCAGCAGCNNCACAAGGCCTGACGCGCCAGGCGGAACGAGGCCTGGTTGCGCACATACTGTTCGACGATGCGCAGTTGCAACGGCAGTCCCATCTCTTCCAGCTTCAGCAGCGATTTCATGCGGCTGAGCGAAGCCGTCGCGTTCTCCGCATTGAAGCGCTCCAAGCCTTCGACCAGTGCATGATGCGCGTCGTAATCGGAATCCGCCGGCAAGGTTTTGAGCCACTTCTCGGTGGCCTTCACCGAAGAAAACGGCGAGCCGCTTCCGGCTTTCCTGCGGCGGGCGATCGTGCTCAACATGTCAAAAATATCGTTCATGACTGAATCAGCGGGTTGCGGGTACCCGCTTGACCAGCACCATCCATGCCAGCCACGCCGAATGCGGGCCGGGTTTCAAGATCTTGGTTTTACTGATTTTTGCCCTATGACACGGCAGGTTTTCCCGACACGAATAATGAAAACCCGTCATTCGCTGTTGAAGCCGCGTCAATGCCGGACAGCTTGCCGCCACCCCGGACAAACCCGCCTGAACCCGGCTACAATTCGCGCCGTGGAAGCGTGGCCGAGCGGTTTA
>DONB01000119.1 GCA_003510325.1 Thiobacillus sp.
GTGCACGAACGGCTGGTGCTGTACAAACGGCTGGCGAGCGTGCACGACGCCGAGGAACTGACCCAGCTGCAGGAAGAGCTGATCGACCGCTTCGGCCATCTGCCCGACCCGGCGCGCGCGCTGCTCGACACCCATCGCCTGCGGCTGGCCGCCAGGCCGCTCGGCATCATGAAGGTCGACGCCAACGCAGACAGCATCCTGCTGCAGTTCGTGCCGCAGCCGCCGATCGACCCAGGCCGCATCATCCAGCTCATCCAGACCCGGCGCGACATCAGGCTGGCGGGCGAGAACCGCCTGCGCTGGCATTTATCCCCTTCAGGGGGGGTGTCGTCGCCTGCGGAAGCGCGCGCCGCCAACGTCATCACTTTCTTCAACCTGTTGAAATAGCGAATTCCCATGAACCTGATCGTCCAGGGGCCCGACATCCCCACTCCCGCCCTCAAGCAGCTGGCCAAGCTTACCGGCGCCACGGCCATCGAGGCGCTGACGCCGACGGCATTCCGGCTGGTGGCGGCGAACGACAGCCTGCGTGACGACGTGGCTGCATTCTGCGAAGCGAACATGCTGGATCATGGCTGGGTNNAGTGCATCGACGAGATCGCCGACATGCAGGGCCTGAAGCCGCAGGTGTCTGCGATCACCGAGGCTGCGATGCGCGGCGAGATCGACTTCGCCGAAAGCCTGCGTCGCCGCGTGTCGCTGCTGGAAGGGCTCGACCAGTCTGCGCTGCAGCGGGTGTACGACGAACGGCTGCAGCTGTCGCCGGGCGCCGAAACCCTGCTGGCGGCCGCCCGTACGGCCGGGATCAAGACCCTGCTGGTGTCGGGCGGCTTTACTTTCTTCACCGAACGGCTTCAGCCTCGGCTGGGGCTGGATTACACCGCTGCCAACACGCTTGAAGTGGCCGAGGGCCGGCTGACCGGGCGTGTACTGGGCGACATCGTCGACGCCCAGGGCAAGGCCGACTGGCTCAACCGGATCCGGACACGGCTCGACCTGAAAAAGCAACAAGTCATCGCCATGGGCGACGNNCTGAAAATGATGGCCGAAGCCGGCATCAGCATCGCCTACCGCGCCAAGCCGGTGGTTCGCGCGCAGGCCAGCCATGCGCTGAACCAGGTGGGACTGGAGGGCGTGATCCCGCTGCTCGGCTAAAGCGGGCACGACTCGCTAAAGAAAATGCGCAGGCCGCCGATAAACCATTGAGTACTCAACCTGTCATAAGATCGACCACCCGCGACCAGGATCCCCCGTGAAAATCGACAAGCGCATCACCCCGCCCGCCGCCTCCAAAGTGTCTTCCGCCAAGGGCAAGGGCGGCGGCAAAACACCTGCCCCCGCTGCGGGGGGCGGCGATTCGCTGACGCTGACCGAATCCAGCACCCGCGTCCGTTCGCTCGAATCCCAGCTGGCGTCGGTCGACGTGACCGATACCGCCAAGGTGGAATCGGTCAAGGCAGCGCTCGCCGATGGCAGCTTCACGGTCGACGCCGAAGTGGTGGCCGACCGCCTGATCGACCACACCAAGGAAGCCTTGCGCAAGCGTCCGCGCAAGAAGTGACCCCATTCGAATCGACAAGCCCGCGGCTGCAAACCGCGGGCTTTTGTTTTTCAGCTGGAATAAAATCGACTCCTGAAAACACTTTCGGGATTCGACATGAGCGAAATCGTTCTGGCCGTCACCGGCATGACCTGCGGCGGCTGCGTCAACAGCGTACACAAAGTCCTGGCGGCCCTGCCGGGTGTGCAAAGCGTCGAGGTCACGCTGCCACCCGGCCAGGCGCGGGTGATGATCGATCCCGCCCAGGTTGACCGCGCGGCGCTGGTTCAGGCTATCGTCGATGCCGGGTTCGGCGTAGGCGACTGACCCCCTCTCTCCGCATTCAGGATTTACCGCACAGGGTTTCCAGCGGTTCGGGGCAGTGCACGCCGTTGCCCTGCACATAGTCCACGCCGATCTGCCGAAGCAGCGCCCGCGTCTGCTCCGACTCGACATATTCGGCGACGGTTTTCAGCCCCATCTGGTGGCCGATGCGGTGGATCGCATCCACCATGGAGCGGTCGATGGCATTGCTTGCGATGTCGCGCACGAATGCGCCGTCGATCTTGAGATAATCCACCTTCAGGTTCTTCAGATAGGTGAAGGACGACAGGCCGCTGCCGAAATCGTCCAGCGCAAAACGGCAACCAAATGCCCGCATGGCATCAATAAACTCATTGACGACAGCCAGGTTGCCGATCGCTGCCGTTTCAGTGATTTCGAAGCACAGGTGCGGACCCAGAACCGGGTTTTCCTGCAGACACGCCAGCAGCATGCGGCGGAACGCCGGATCCTTCAGCGACGCGCCCGACAGGTTGACCGCAAACAGGCACTGCACCTCGCAGCCTGACGCCAGATAGCGCTTGCACAAGCGCAGCGTCTCCTCGATCACCCAGCTGTCCAGCGACGGCATGATGGAATAGCGCTCGGCCGCCGGGATGAACGCCATCGGCAGGATTTCGCTGCCGTCGTCGTCCACCATGCGCAGCAGCAACTCGACATGGCGGACCGGCTCGACCACGCCATCGGTACGGTGGATTTCCTGCCACGACAGTCGCAGGCGATGCTCCTCCAGCGCGCGCTGGATGCGCGTCACCCACTGCATTTCGCCGCGATGGCGCGCCAGATCGATGTCGCGGCTCACATAGACGTGTATCTGGTTGCGCCCGCGATCCTTGGCCACATAGCACGCGGCATCCGCAGCCGACAGCAAGTTCGCGGCCGTGCCGCTGTCGCGGTTGATCGCCACCATGCCCACGCTCATGCCGACCGCAAAAATGCGGTCACCCCACTTGAAGCGGAAACGCTGCACTTCGGCACGGAAGGTGTCCGCCACTTCCAGCGCGTCGGCGATGCTGCAGTTTTCCAGCAGCAGGGCGAATTCGTCGCCGCCCAGGCGGGCCAGGGTATCGCGCTCGCGCAGATTGCCTTTCAGCAGCAGCGCCAGTTGACGCAGCAGTTCGTCGCCGGCCGCATGGCCGCAGGAGTCGTTGATGACCTTGAACTGGTCGAGGTCCATGTAGCACAGGGCGTGTTCCCGGTCCTGCTGCAGCGCCGACAGCAGCGTGCGTTCCAGCCGCCGCTCGAACTCGCGGCGATTGATCAGCCCGGTCAGCGCATCNNAATGGACCGCCATGTGATTGACGCCGCGCTGCAGCATGCCCAGTTCCGCCTCGCCCGTATGCGCCACCCGCTCGTCCAGATGGCCCTCGCCGATGCGGCTCACCGTATGAGTCAGGGCCAGAATCGGCCGCGTGATCTGGCGTCCGATGCGCCAGGCGAGGTACAGGCTGACGCCCAGGCCGGCGAGCAGGATGAGCAGGCTGCGCAGGATGGCATCACGCTGGCTCTGGATGGTGGTGCTGCGCGAAACCTCGAGACCCACCCAGCCCAGCAACCGGGTGCGGGCCCCGGGCGCCACGGCCCCCTCGTCGAACGGGCTGAAATCGTCCACCGCCACCTCGGTACGGGTGATCGGTGCGTAATACCCCAGACGGTCCGGATGCTCGATCTGATGGATGCGATTCCCGGGCAGCTCGCCCTGGGCGGATTCCGTCCAGGTGCCAAGGCCGACCTGCGCCAGCCGATCGCCGTTGTCGGCAAACACCGCCACGCCGCGGATGTCGGGCTCGATGGCCGCTTTTTCGAGCAAGGTCTGCAACACCCCGATATTGCCCGAAGCGACGCCATACTCGGCGGCCGGCGCCAGCTGACGGGCAATCGCCATGGAGCGGGTGCGCAGCGACTGGTCGAGATCGTCGATTTTTCCGGTGATGAGCTGGAACATCAGCACCACGCCGATGACCGCCACCGGCAATATGGCCAGCCCGATCACACGGCCGCGAATTCCCAACGAGATCGCCATCAGCGCTCCCCTCCCAGCCGCTTTTCCAGTTCGGCTTCCGGCGGCAGCGCGAAGCCGAGCGAGCGCGCCACCTGTTCATTGACAGAAATGCTGAAATACGCGGGATACGCAGGCGGCGGCAGCCTCACGGGGGCGCCGTTCAGCGCCTGGCCCACCCATTCGGCGGTCTGTCGGCCGATTTGCGCGGGGCTCGAATGCAGCGACAGCAGCGCGCCCGCCCGCGTCAGCGAACGCGAATAGCCCAGGACCGGGACACGATAGCGGTAGGACGTCAGAAACAGGCTTTGCGCCGTATCGCGATTGAATACCCAGGGATCCGGCACCGCCAGCAGCAGGTCGGCTCCCGATAACACGCTCTCGAGGGGGGCGATCAGCCGTTCCTCTCGGCCCAGGGTGCCATGCACCAGACCGAGCTGCTGCGCCTACAAGGCCTCGTCCAGTTCGCCCGCCAGACCGCTCTGTTCGATGCCCAGCAGCACGCCGACGCGACGCACGCCGGGGAAAGCCTGACGAATCAGGCGCGCCTGCCGCTCGAACGGCTGATCGAGGAAGATGGCCGACGCGGCGCGACGACCGCCGTCGCTCAAGCGGGCGCGTCCGGCCTTGAGATACCAGGCCCGCGGAACCAGTACTGCCAGCTGGGGGGCACGGAGCGGCATTGCGGCAAGCGATTCGGCGGCACGCACCCCCACTGCCACGACGAGGCGTGGTTCGCTCAATGTGGCGACCGTCAGATTCGCTGCATAGACCCGGTTGATCTCATGGCCGCTGTCGTCCAGATAGGCGCGAACGACCTGGTAGACCTCCTGGTACGGCGCCGAATCGTCGCTCAGCACGATCGCCACCTGAGCGGCGGCAAGCTGCTGGGACACCAGGAGCAGACAGACGCACGCCACCATGNNGGCGCAATTCAATACGGCTGCGCGACACGACAGCCGTCAAACCGCCCCCTGCTCCGCGCCCCACAGACATGCACCCTTGCTTTCCCTGGCGATGGCTTCGAGCAGGCTGGCATGCGCATCCTGTTCCTCGCTCGACGCCGGCAACAGGATGGGCTTCGGCCGCGCGTGTGCGGCAGCGCGATCAGACTGTGCGCTGTGCGCTTCCAGCCCGATCGACAGGCTTTCCTGCCCGCGCGTCAGCGCCAGATACACCGCCGCCAGCAGTTCGCAGTCGAGCAAGGCGCCGTGCAGCGTACGCGCCGCGTTGTCGACGCCATAACGCTTGCACAGCGCGTCCAGATTGTTGCGCTGGCCGGGGTGCAGTGCCTTGGCCATCGCCAGCGTGTCGGTCACGCCGTCGCACCAGGTGACCAGCGGCGCCATCTCCAGCAGGCGCAACTCCATGTTGAGGAAGCCGACGTCGAATGGCGCATTGTGGATGATGAGCTCGGCGCCCTGGATGAAGTCGACGAACTCCTGCGCGATGTCGCCAAAATGCGGCTTGTCCTGGAGGAATTCCGGGGTGATGCCGTGCACCTGCATCGCCCCGGCGTCGATGTCGCGGCCCGGGTTGACGTAGCGGTGCAGATGGTTGCCGGTGAGCCGCCGGTTGACCATTTCGACCGCCGCCACCTCGATGATGCGATGCCCCTGGTTGGGGTCGAGGCCGGTGGTTTCGGTATCCAGAATGATTTGTCGCATGGTGTCGTCAGTGTTGTTGTGCCTGCAGTACGCCCTGGTTGGCCAGCGCGTCGGCACGTTCGTTTTCCGGATGGCCGGCGTGGCCGCGCACCCACTTCCACTCGATGCGGTGCAGCTGGCTCAACGCATCCAGCTGCAGCCACAAATCCTGGTTCTTTACCGGCTTGCCATCGGCGGTACGCCAGTTGCGCCGCTTCCAGCCGGACATCCATTCGCTGATGCCTTTCTGCACGTATTGCGAATCGGTGTGAACCTCGACTGTGGACGGACGCTTCAGCGATTCCAGCGCACGAATCACCGCAGTCATTTCCATGCGGTTGTTGGTGGTGTTGGCTTCGCCCCCGCTGATTTCCTTGCGGTGGCCGCCAGACACCAGCAGCGCGCCCCAGCCACCCACGCCAGGATTGCCCTTGCAGGCGCCGTCGCTGTAAATGTAAATGGTGTCAGCGTTCACGACGTACCCGATATTGTTTGAGATTGACCACTTTGGCTGCCGGCGATAATAAACGCTGCGTTACCGGCGTTTTCCACTGCGGCAAAATAATATTCATGCCCTGCACGCGCTTGACCGCCTGCAGGAAGTACACGCCGCCGCCCATCGCCCACCAGCGGTCGCCCGCGGGTTCCATGAAGCGCATCCGCCGCAGCCAGTTCTCGCGGTTGATCGGCGGACGGTAGCAGCACATGCTGCCGGCCGCCACCTCCATGCCCAGCAATACCATCCAGTCCTTCACCCGAGAGATATTCAAAAAACTGCCGTTCCAGGGATAGCCGCGCTCGCCGCCCTGCAGCACGCGCGCCAGCCCCCACAGGCTGCGCGGGTTGAATCCGGCCAGCACCAGGCGGCCTTCCGGGCGCAGCACGCGCTCGGCCTCGCGCAGAACCTGATGGGGATTGGCACTGAATTCGAGAACATGCGGCACCAGCAGCAGATCGAGCGACTGGCTTTCGAACGACNNTGCAGGAAATCGATCTGCGGCAGACCGACCTGCACCGCGTTGAAGCCGAACACATCCGATACCGCATTGTCGAAGTAGCGTTGCTCGCGAAACAGCAGATGCTGTCCCAGCGGCGTTTCGAACCATTCCGTATTCAGCTTGGATAACATAGCGACTCCCCCTGTCCGGCAGCCCTCTCATGTTGACGCTCACGCCCCTGCCCGCATTCGAAGACAATTACATCTGGGTCCTGCACGACGACCGTCACGCGGTGGCGGTCGATCCCGGCGACCCCGCGCCGCTGATCGCCTTTCTCGACGCGCATCGGCTTCGCCTGACCGCCGTGCTCATCACCCATCATCATCGCGACCATACTGGCGGCATCGCCCGTCTGCGTCAACGCTACGACTGTGCCATTCACGCGCCGGCCAACCCGCGCATCCCCGACGTCACCCACGTCCTGCAAGGCGGCGATTCACTGGACATCGCCGAGCCGGAATTGCACTTCGAGGTGCTGGCCACGCCGGGCCATACGCTCGACCACATCAGCTATGTCGGTCACGGCAATCTGTTCTGCGGCGATACGGTATTCGGCTGCGGCTGCGGCAAGCTGTTCGAAGGCAGCCCGGCGATGATGGCTGCCAGCCTCGACGCCATTTTAGCGCTGCCCGATGCTACCCGAGTCTGTTGCGCGCACGAATACACCTTGAGCAATATTGACTTTGCCAAAACCATAGACGGCAGCAATCCCGCATTGCTTGAGCGCGAACGCGCCGACCGCGCGCTGCGCGCGCAGGACCGGCCCACCCTGCCCTCGACCCTGGCGCTGGAAAAGGCCACCAATCCCTTCCTGCGCTTTCACGAAGACGACATGAGGATCTTTGCTGCCCGCTACCTGAATCGCCCGCCCCCTGGGCCGACCGAGGTGTTCGGCGCGATCCGTGCTGCCAAGGACGCCTGGGACGGTTGACCCTGACCATCCCGCCCCTTAGGATGGGGCCTTGTTGAGTACGGGAGACCGTCTTGCCCGGAATCAGATTCGCCGGCCTCAAGCTGGCCCGCACCCCTTCAAACCTGATCAGCCTTGCCCTGCTGGCGGCAGCCTTCAGCCCTCCTGCGCTTGCCACCGACCCTCAAGCCGACATCACGACGCTGGAATGGGACAGCAACAGCGGCAGCATCGAAACCGAGACGGCTGCGGAAGCAAGCCACGACGACGTCTGGCAACGCATACGCGGCGGCTTCCGGATCGACGACGCTGCGATGGAAAACCCGCTGGTCGCCGAGCACGAGTCCTGGTTTGCCGCACGGCCGGACAATGTGCGCCGCCTGGCCGAGCGCTCGCGCCCCTATCTCTACCACATCGTCGAGGAGCTCGACCGCCGCGCCATGCCGATGGAAATCGCCCTGCTGCCGATGATCGAGAGCGCGTTCAACCCCACGGCACTGTCGCCTTCGGCGGCCTCCGGCATCTGGCAGTTCATCCCCTCCACCGGACGCCATTACGGCCTCAGGCAGGACAGCTGGTACGACGGCCGGCGCGACTTCACCGCCGCGACGAATGCCGCGCTCGACTACCTGGGCAAGCTCTATCTGGATTTCGGCGACTGGCAGTTGGCGCTGGCAGCCTACAACTGCGGCGAAGGCTGTGTGGCGCGCGCCATTCAGAACAATGTCCATCTGGGCTTGCCCACCGACTACGCCAGCCTGTCGTTGCCGAACGAGACCCGGCATTACGTCCCCAAGCTGCTGGCTTTGAAAAGCCTGATCCACGCCCCTGAAAATTACGGCATTGCCATCGAGCAGTTGCCGAACCAACCCTACTTCAATCAGGTCACCGTCCACGCCAGCATGGACCTCCATTCCGCTGCGCGCCTGGCGAACATGAGCAGCGATGAATTCGCTTCGCTGAACGCCGCGTTTCCGCGCAAGCTGATCCGTTCCGATACGCCGGTGAATCTGCTGGTCCCCGTCGACAAGTCGGACAGGTTCCAGCGCAACCTGGAAGCCGGCAACTGGGACACCTGGCAACCCTATGCGGCCAAGAAAGGCGAACGCGCCGCAGCAATAGCAAAACGCTTCGACGTCAGCCTCGCCCGTCTCGAGGAACACAATCAGCTGCACCTGAAAAAAGGCAGGCTGGTGCGCGCGCAGACGATACTCGTGCCGGTCAGGAACCGCGGCACGATGATGGCACAAAACGACATGCCCGCGCCCCGTCCTGCCCTGCATGAAGTCCAGCGCGGAGACACGTTCTACAGTATTGCCCGCCGCTATGGCCTGAGCGTGGCCGAGCTTGCGCAGGCCAATCCCGACTTCGATGACGGCCTCAGGGCCGGCCAGGTCATCCATCTGCCGCTGAACGACACGAATGTCCGCAAGCATGACGCCCTCCAGCCGGCCAGCTTCAAGGCCGGCAAGCCGATGCCTGGGCAGCCGCGTCGCTACACAATCAGACGGGGGGACACCCTGAGCACCATTGCCGAGCGTTTCGGGCTCAGCCTGGCAGACCTCAAGGCTTGGAATCCGGCTTTCAGGAAAAACAGCACGATCCGCACGGGGCAGACGATCGTCGTCAGGAAACCCTGAGCCGGAGAAGCCGATTGATCAATCGGGGGCAGGCGGTTCGCCGGACTTGTCCGACATCACCAGCGTCATGCCCACAGCTGCCAGCACCATCCACAGCACCGCTGCCCAGATGCCCAGCGCGTCCGACAGCGGCCCCATGAAAAACAGCGTCAGCATCGCCACGGCCAGCACGCCGTTGCCGATCCAGAAATTGCGACTGTGTTTTCCGGTATTCAATTCACGCTCCTTTGCGAAAATCCCTGCTCTGCCACCCAGTGGCAACGTACCCGGTGCCCGTTGCCCAGGTCGGACTGGCCGGGATAGGTTTGCCGGCACACCGCGCTGGCATGCGGGCAGCGTGGATGGAAGTGGCAGCCGTCCGGCGGGTTGAGCGGAGAAGGCTGGTCGCCCGCGAGCCGGATGATGCCTTCGCCGGCATGCGGCTCGATGCGCGGCACCGCACTCACCAGCGCCTGCGTGTAAGGATGGCGCGGCGCGCGCAGCACGTCGGCAGCGGCGCCGCGTTCAACGATGCGGCCGAGGTACATCACCGCCACCTCGTGCGCGAGGTATTCGACCACCGCGAGGTTGTGGGTGATGAAAAGATAGGCCAAGCCCAGATCGATCTGCAGGTCCTTCAGCAGATTGAGGATCTGCGCCTGCACCGAGACGTCGAGCGCGCTGGTCGGCTCGTCGCAGATGACCAGCCGGGGCGACACCGCGAGCGCCCGTGCGATCGCGACGCGCTGCCGCTGCCCGCCCGAGAACGCATGTGGATAGCGACCGCCGGCATCGTCCGGCAGCCCCACCTGACGCAGCAGTTGCGCCACCGCGTCGCGGCGCTGGGGCGCGTTGCCCACCTTGAGCGCGTCCATGCCTTCAAGCAGGATGTCGGCCACCCGCATGCGCGGATTCAGCGAACTGTAGGGATCCTGGAACACCATCTGCGCCTGCCGTCGCAGGGCTGCGACATTGTTCGGGGTGATGATCTCGCCATCGAGCGCGATGCGGCCCGCCGTCGGTTCGATCAGGCGCAGCAGCGCCTTGCCCACCGTGGTCTTGCCGCAGCCCGNNCGCCCCGCCTGGATGTCAAGCGAGACGTCGTCGACCGCGCGCACGTGGCCGACGGTACGCTGGATCAGGCCGCGGCGGATCGGGAAATGCACCTTGAGCGCTTCGACCTGCAGCAAGGGCTGCGATGCCGGGCCGGCTGTCTGCACGATGACATCACGCACGCTGCTTGCCGGCAGCGTGCCGGCCAGATGGCAGCGTACGCGCTGACCGTTGAGGTCCTGCCAGTCGGGCGATTCGCTGCGGCAGCGCGCCACGGCATGCGGGCAACGCGGGGCGAAGCGACAGCCGACGAGCGCGCCGTCGAGCGGCGGCACCTGGCCGGGAATCGTGGTCAGCCGGCCGCCGTCGCCGGGACGCGGCAGCGCCTCGAACAGCATGCGGCTGTAGGGATGCTGCGGCGACGCGAAGAAGCCATCGCGCGCGCCCTCCTCCACCAGCTCGCCGGCGTACATCACGCCGACACGGTCGGCATTCTCCGCCACCACGCCAAGATCGTGCGTGATCAGCAGCATGCCCATCTGCCGTTCGCGCTTCAGCCGGCGCAACACGTCGAGCACCTGCGCCTGGATGGTCACATCGAGCGCGGTAGTCGGCTCGTCGGCGATCAGCAG
>DONB01000005.1 GCA_003510325.1 Thiobacillus sp.
TGGCGGAGAGGGCGGGATTCGAACCCGCGGTGGGGATTAGCCCACACACGCTTTCCAGGCGTGCGACTTAAACCGCTCATCCACCTCTCCGGGAGCGGCGCATCATACCGGAAGCGCTGGCGTGCGGCAAACTGTAACGCGCGTGCGGCCCGGTCTTTCGGGATTCTGAAAAAATTGCCTTCGACCACTTGAAGCGTCGGTTTTTGCCCCCAGTTCCCAGAAGGAATTAACAGGGAGCACACATGCAGGACGAATTCAAAACCGACGCCAACTCGGCGGACACCCCCCCTGAAAAGGAAATCATGCCCAGCATGGAAGAACTGCTGAAGGCGGCTGAACTGCAGGCGGCCGAGCATCACGACGCGTGGCTGCGCGCCAAGGCGGAAACCGAGAACATGCGCCGCCGCGCGGCGGAAGACGTCGAGAAGGCGCGCAAGTTCGCGGTGGAGAACTTCGCCAGCGAATTGCTGGCGGTGAAGGACAGCCTGGAAGCCGCGCTCGCCGCCGAATCGCCGAGCGTGGAGAACATGAAGGACGGCGTTGAGCTGACCCTGAAGCAGCTGACCGCCGCCTTCGGCAAGTTCAACCTCGCCGACATCGACCCGCTGGGCGAGAAGTTCGATCCGCACCAGCACCAGGCGATCCAGGTGGTCGAATCCGACCAGCCGGCCAACACGGTGGTCACAGTGCTACAGAAAGGCTACCGCCTCAACGAGCGCACGCTGCGGCCGGCGCTGGTGATGGTGGCCAAGGGCCCCGGGGGCTGAGCCGCGAAAGACACCGCGGCCGAGCTTGAGTAGCGCTGCCTTGAAATAAGCCCGACCTCCCCCACATTCGAATCAATTCAATCTTTTTAGAAGGAACGCATCATGGGACGCATTATTGGCATTGACCTGGGTACCACCAACTCCTGCGTGGCGGTGATGGAAAACGGCAAGCCCAAAGTGATCGAGAACGCCGAGGGCGCGCGTACCACGCCGTCCATCGTGGCCTACACCGAAGACGGCGAAATCCTGGTTGGCGCCCCGGCCAAGCGCCAGGCGGTCACCAACCCGAAGAACACCCTGTTCGCGGTGAAGCGCCTGATCGGCCGCCGCTTCGAAGAGAAGGAAGTACAGAAGGACATCGGCCTGATGCCCTACAAGATCGTCAAGGCCGACAACGGCGACGCCTGGGTCGAAGTGCGCGACAAGAAGATGGCCGCGCAGCAGGTGTCGGCCGAGACCCTGCGCAAGATGAAGAAGACCGCCGAGGACTACCTGGGCGAGGAAGTGACCGAAGCCGTCATCACGGTGCCGGCCTACTTCAACGACAGCCAGCGCCAGGCCACCAAGGACGCCGGACGCATTGCCGGCCTCGACGTCAAGCGCATNNAAGCGCATCATCAACGAGCCGACTGCAGCCGCGCTCGCCTTCGGCATGGACAAGAAGGAAGGCGACCGCAAGATCGCGGTGTATGACCTCGGCGGCGGCACTTTCGACATCTCGATCATCGAGATCGCCGAAATGGACGGCGAGCACCAGTTCGAAGTGCTGTCGACCAACGGCGACACCTTCCTCGGCGGCGAAGACTTCGACCAGCGCCTGATCGACTACATCGCCGAAGAGTTCAAGAAGGAACAGGGCGTCGACCTGAAGAAGGACGTGCTCGCGCTGCAGCGCCTGAAGGAGGCCGCCGAGAAAGCCAAGATCGAGCTGTCGTCGGCCCAGCAGACCGAAGTCAACCTGCCCTACATCACGGCGGACGCCTCCGGGCCCAAGCACCTGGCGGTGAAGATCACCCGCGCCAAGTTCGAGGCGCTGGTCGAGGACCTGATCAGCCGCACCATCGAGCCGTGCAAGATGGCGCTGAAGGATGCCGGCCTCTCCACCTCGCAGATCGACGACGTCATCCTGGTCGGCGGCCAGACCCGCATGCCGAAGGTGATGGACGCGGTGAAGGACTTTTTCGGCAAGGATCCGCGCCGCGACGTCAACCCGGACGAGGCGGTCGCCGTGGGTGCCGCGATCCAGGGCGGCGTGCTGCAGGGCGAGGTGAAGGACGTGCTGCTGCTCGACGTCACTCCGCTCTCCCTGGGCATCGAAACCCTGGGCGGCGTGATGACCAAGCTGATTCCCAAGAACACCACGATCCCGACCAAGGCGTCGCAGGTGTTCTCTACCGCCGACGACAACCAGAGCGCGGTGACGGTGCACGTGCTGCAGGGCGAGCGTGAAGTCGCCTCCGGCAACAAGAGCCTCGGCCAGTTCAACCTGTCCGACATTCCGCCCGCGCCGCGCGGCATGCCGCAGATCGAGGTCACCTTCGACATCGACGCCAACGGCATCCTGCACGTGTCGGCCAAGGACAAGGCCACCGGCAAGGAAAACACCATTCGCATCCAGGCCAGCTCCGGCCTCAGCGAAGAGGAAATCCAGCGCATGGTGAAGGACGCCGAAGCCAACGCCGCCGAGGACCACAAGGCGGTCGAACTGGCCACGGCGCGCAACGCAGCCGACGGCATGATCCACTCGGTGAAGAAGTCTCTGGCTGAACACGGCGACAAGGTGTCGGCCGACGAAAAAGCCGCGATCGAAACCGCGCTGAAGGAGTGCGAGGACGCCGTGCGCGAAGGCGACAAGGACGTCATCGAAGCCAAGACCCAGGCGCTCGCCACCGCCAGCCACAAGCTGGCCGAGCAGATGTACAAGACCGAGCAGGCCCAGGCGCAGCCGGGCGAAGCGGCCGGCGGCGGCGCAGGCGCGGCCGACGACAACGTGGTCGATGCCGAGTTCGAAGAAGTGAAGGACAAGTAAGTCAGTGAAGGGGGAAGGGACCGCGCCTGCGGCGCTCAAGGGAGAAGGGTAAAACCGGTCTCCCTTTTCCCTTTCACCCTTCCCCCTTTACCCTTCCCCCTTTACTGATCACCCCATGTCAAAACGCGACTACTACGAAGTCCTCGGCGTCGCCAAGAACGCCTCGGACGAAGACATCAAGAAGGCCTACCGCAAGCTGGCCATGAAGCACCATCCTGACCGCAACCCGGACGACAAGGGCGCGGAGGAGAAATTCAAGGAGGCCAAGCAGGCCTACGAAATCCTGTCCGACTCGGACAAGCGCGCCGCCTACGACCAGTTCGGCCACGCCGGCGTCGACGGTCAGGCCGGCATGGGTGGCGGATACGGCGGAGGCAGCGGGTTTTCCGATGCCTTCTCGGACATCTTCGGCGACATTTTCGGCGGCGGGGGCGGCAGCCGCCGCGACCGCGTCTACCGCGGTGCCGACCTGCGCTACAACCTGGAAATCGGACTGGAAGAGGCCGCGCGCGGCACCGAGACCAAGATCCGCATCCCCACGCTGGAAGAATGCGGCGTCTGCCACGGCAGCGGCGCCAAGCCGGGCACCCAGCCGACCACCTGTACCACCTGCGGCGGTCATGGCCAGGTGCGCATCCAGCAGGGCTTCTTCTCGGTGCAGCAGACCTGTCCGCGCTGCGGCGGCACCGGCAAGATGGTGTCCGACCCCTGCACCGCCTGCCACGGCGAAGGCCGCGTCAAGAAGCACAAGACGCTGTCGGTGAAGATTCCGGCCGGGGTGGACAACGGCGACCGCATCCGCCTGGGCGGCGAAGGCGAAGCCGGGGTCAACGGCGGTCCGTCGGGCGATCTCTACGTGGTGATCCATCTCAAGGATCATCCGGTATTCAAGCGCGACGGCGACGACCTGCATTGCGAAATGCCGATCAGCTTCGCCACCGCTGCGCTCGGCGGCGAGGTCGACATTCCCACGCTGGATGGTCACGCCAAGATCAAGATTCCGGCCGAAACGCAGTCGGGCAAGGTGTTCCGCCTCCGCGGCAAGGGCATCAAGGGGGTACGCAGCCAGGCACCGGGCGATCTGCTGTGCCACATGCAGGTCGAAACCCCGGTCAATCTCTCCGAGCGCCAACGTGAGTTGTTGCGCGAATTCGACTCGCTGAGCCCGGGACGGAACAATAATCCGCGCGCGCAGTCGTTCATGGACAAGGTCAAATCGTTTTTCGGGCAGTAGACAGGACGCGGAACCTTGCGTCCTCGCCGAGGAAGGATCCTGCATGGCACCCGCTGCCGTGCCAGGATGTAGGTCACATCAGCCGGCCAACAAGAGGAGAACATCCATGCGCAAACCTTCACTGATCGCGGCGAGTTGCACTGCCTTGNNGTTGCTTGCCTTTCCCGCCATCGCTGCGGACGTGCCCGTCATCGTCAAGATTCCCAGGATGACCGTCGAGGCCTCGGAAAAGCTCGCGCGTGCCACGATGGAGGCCTGCCGCAAGCAGGGCATCCAGATCGGTGTCACCGTGGTTGACCGCAGCGGCGACGCCATGGTGGTGATGCGCGACACGCTCGCACCGCGCATCACCCTGGAGATCAGCCAGCAAAAAGCCAACACCGCGGTCAACTTCAATGCCGCCACCTCCAGCATGGAAAACCGCTTCACCCAGCCGTTCTCGGTCGGCAAGGTCGACGGTCTGGTGTTTTCCGCCGGCGGCGTGCCGATCGAGGCCGCAGGCAACANNTTCGAGGCGATCCAGTTCGAGCTCGAATCCGCCAGCCTGTGATCCCTCCACTGGCCGGAGGGTCACCCCGGCCAGTCCACTTCATTTCCTCCCGGATTTTTCATGGACCGCCTGCAGGCGGCCGCGTTAAAACCGTCTCCCCAGTCGCGGTATCATGCGCGTCATGCCCGCCCCCCTGTTTGCCTGCCGCTCCGCTGCCGCCCGTTTCACTGACGTCACGCTGCGTGCCCGACCCCGTTCATGACCGACCTCTTTCCCAGCGAACACGCGATCGACTTCGAGCGCCGCTTCGGCGGCGTGCGCCGGCTTTACGGCAGCGCAGGCTTCGAACGCTTTCAGCAGGCGCATGTCTGCGTCATCGCCATCGGTGGCGTCGGTGCCTGGACTGCGGAGGCACTGGCACGCACCGCCATCGGCCGCCTCACGCTGATCGACCCCGACCACCTGGCTGAATCCAACATCAACCGGCAGGTTCATGCGCTGACGCACGAACTCGGCAAAGCCAAGATCCAGGCCATGGCCGAACGCATCCATGCGATCAACCCGCTGTGCCGGGTGACCGGCGTGGAAGAATTCCTGACGCCCGACAACATCGCCCAACTGCTGGCGGGGGGCTTCGATTACGTGGTGGATGCCATCGACAGCGCCCGCGCCAAGACTGCGCTGATCGCCCACTGCCGCCGTCAGCGCATCCGGCTGGTCTGTGTCGGCGCCGCCGGAGGCCAGATCGATCCCGGCCAGGTGCAGCTGGCCGACCTCGCCCGCACCACTGAAGACCCGCTGCTGTTNNCCGCGAATACGGCTTTCCGCGCGAACCGGGCAAAAAATTCGGCGTCGACTGCGTGTATTCCACCGAGCCGCTCACCTATCCGAGCACAGAGGGCGGCGTATGCTACGAACGGCCGGAGGACGCCCACCTGCATGGGCTCAATTGCGCCGGCTTCGGTTCGTCGGTGTGCGTCACCGCCACGTTCGGACTGCGGGCGGCGGCGCAGGTACTCAACAAGCTGGCTGCACGGGCCGGGTAAGGCTCAGGTCTTTTTCCGGGACCGGTCCTGCTTCACGTCGCCCGAATCAATCGGGGTGCGCAGCAGCAAACAGGCGAAAGAAATTCCCGCTGGTGATGTTTCCTACTTCATCGGCCGTCATCCCGCGCAGCCGCGCAATCTCTTCCGCCACGTGCTGCACGAACCCCGGTTCATTGGTCTGGCCGCGATGCGGCACCGGCGCCAGATAGGGCGAGTCGGTCTCGATCAGCATGCGTTCGAGCGGGATGGCAGCGGCCACTTCGCGCAGGGCAGCTGCATTCTTGAAGGTGACGATGCCTGAAAACGAGATGTAAAACCCCAGCTCGATGGCCGCTTCGGCGACCGCCAGGCTCTCGGTGAAGCAGTGCATCACCCCGCCCGCCTCGCCCGCATTTTCCTCGCGCATGATGCGCAGGGTGTCGTCGGCCGCCGACCGGGTGTGGATCACCAGGGGCTTCCGACAGGCACGCGCTGCGCGGATGTGGGTGCGGAAACGTTCGCGCTGCCATTCGAGGTCGCCGCTCAGCCGGAAGTAATCCAGCCCGGTTTCGCCGATCGCCACCACCTTGGGGTGAGCGGCCAGCGCGACCAGTTCGTCCACCGTGGGCTCGGTGCAGTCCTCATGGTCGGGATGCACGCCGACCGAGGCATACACGTTCGGATGCGCCTCGGCCAGCGCACGGATTTCGGGGAATTTTTCCAGTTCCACGCTGATGCACAGCGCGTGGCTCACCTGGTTCTTCGCCATGAGGTCGAACACCTCGGGCAGCTTGCCGGCAAGATCGGGAAAATTGATGTGGCAGTGGGAATCGATGTACATGGATCAGAAACAAGGTCCAAGTTACAAGATGCAAGATCCTTGAAGGCGCGCAGCGCCGCTCTTGTAACTTGAATCTTGCACCTGACCTACATGGTGTGAGTCGGACGCACCGATTTTAGCGAACCGCCGAGCAAACCTTCAATCTTGTTCTGCGCCGCCTTGCCGCTTTCGTTGAAAGCAAACTGCACGCCCTCACCCTGGGTTCGGCCGCCGTGCGTCCCGGTCGGCGTCACCCACACCACCTTGCCGGACACCGGCAGCTTGGCGGGATCTTCCATCAGCGTCAGCAGCATGAAGACTTCTTCGCCCATCTTGTATTGCTTGTTGGTCGGAATGAACAGCCCGCCGCCCTTGATGAAAGGCATGTAGGCCGCGAACAGCGCGGATTTTTCCTTGATCGACAGGGACAGCACGCCGGGACGGACCTGGCCTGCAATATCGTTGACTGCTGCATTCATGATCGACTCTCTTAATCAAATACGTGCCGGTACTGCACCAGCCAGGCTTCCAGCTGCAGCGCCCGGTTGAGCGGGTGCGTCAGCGTCCTGCCTTCGTTCGCCTGCATCCTGGCAAGCGCCAGCAGCTTCGCCAGATCCGCCTTGCGACCCAGCGGGGCCAGCACCTCGGAAAAATCGCGGTTGAACTGCACACTGCCCTGCAGCTTGACGGCCAGCAGGTCGCCCAGCCACTTGTACGCCACGTTGTGCCAGGTCTGCGGACTGACCGCCTTCCAGCGTTCGCCGAGCGTCACCGGATCGAGCCGGTCGGGGCGCGCGAGGCCTTCCAGCACACCGCGGCGCTCGTCCAGCTCGCTGCCATCGGCCCAGCGCTGCGCATCGAGCGGGGTGCCGCCGGAGAGCGCCAGCAGGGTGACCGCATCGTCCACGCCCTGCTCCGCCAGCCATTGCACCGCCATATCGGCAGGCGGCAGCCCGATATCGAGCCGGCTGNNACGAGACCAGCACGAATACCGTATTTAACGGCGGTTCCTCCAGCACCTTTAACAGGGCGTTGGCAGCCGCCAGGTTGAGGCTGTCGGCCGGATCGACCAGCACCACCCGGAAGCCCGCCCGATACGTGGACAACTGGACGAAATCGACCGCCTCGCGCGCCTGGTCGACCTCGATCGCGGTGGCCATGCGGGTTTCGCCTTCCTTGCCGGTTTTTTCCTGCAGGGTGACGAGCCGGAAATCCGGATGCCCGCCGGTCTCGAACCAGTGGCAGGCCGGACAGTGGCCGCAGGCCGCGCCGTCGGGCAGCGGCGCCTCGCACAGCAGGGCCTGTGCCCAGGCCATGGCCAGCTCGCTCTTGCCCACCCCGCGCGGCCCCGCCAGCAGCAGCGCCTGCGCCGGCCGGGCCCGGGTCGCCAGCAGGCGCTGCCAGGGGGCGTCCAGCCAGGGGTACGGTGCGTTCACGCCAGTCCCGCCAGAAGCTGGCCGATTGCGGCCTGCAGTTCAGGAATGCTCTGGCGCGCGTCGAGTACCCGAATGCGCGCCGGCTCGTCGCGCGCACGGTCGAGATAGGCATTGCGCACACGGCTGAAAAAGCTGTTGGCTTCGCGTTCGAAGCGGTCGGCGGTGCGCGCGGCCGATCGGCGCGCCTCCGCCACCTCGGGCGGCACGTCGAACAGCAGCGTGAGGTCGGGCGCGAAGCCGCGCTGCACCCAGGCTTCCAGCGCCGCGATGCGCTCGACCGCANNAGGCGTAGCTGGCGTCGGTGAAGCGATCGGATACCACCCAGGCGCCGCGCGCCAGCGCCGGCCGGATCAGCTGGGCCAGGTGCTCCTGGCGCGCGGCGAACATCAGCAGCAGTTCGGTGTCGGGGTCCATGTGCTGATGCAACAGCAGTTCGCGCAGGGTTTCGCCGAGCGGGGTGCCGCCGGGCTCGCGGGTGACGATCACTTCCCTGCCCTGCCTGCGCAGCCAGTCGGCGACGAAGTCCAGATGCGTGCTCTTGCCGGCGCCGTCGACGCCTTCGAGGGTGATGAATTTACCGGGCGTGCTCATCGTCGTTGGTGGCGGTTCACGGCGCGGTTTTACGCGTCGAGGTTGCTGGAAAACACGTGGGTGCCGTCGCCGCGCGCAACGAAATACAGCGCGTCGGTGCGGGCCGGATTGAGCGCCGCGCGGATTGCCGCTTCGCTGGGCATCGCGATCGGCGTCGGCGGCAGGCCGCCGCGGGTGTAGGTGTTGTACGGCGTATCGGTCTGCAGGTCGACCTTGCGCAGGTTGCCATCGAAACGCTCGCCCAGCCCATAGATCACGGTGGGGTCGGTCTGCAGGCGCATGCCCAGCCTGAGCCGATTGAGGAACACGCCGGCGATCTGCGGGCGCTCGAACGCCGCGCCGGTTTCCTTTTCGACGAT
>DONB01000158.1 GCA_003510325.1 Thiobacillus sp.
TTCAAGAAATTCAAGGCCGATTACTCGGTGATTCCGTGGGCGACTTTCATTGACCCAGAAGTGGCGCGCGTCGGCCTCAACGAGCAGGAAGCGAAAGCCCAGGGCATCGCCTATGAACTCAGCCGCTACGATCTCGACGAGCTCGACCGCGCGATTGTCGATTCCGAGGCACACGGCTTCGTCAAGGTGCTGACCGTGCCGGGCAAGGACAAGATTCTCGGCGTGACCCTCGTCGGCGAGCATGCCGGCGACCTGATCGCCGAGTACGTGCTGGCGATGAAACACGGCATCGGCCTCAACAAAATTCTTGGCACGATCCACATCTATCCAACGCTGGCGGAAGCCAACAAGTATGCCGCCGGCGTGTGGAAGAAGGCGCATGTGCCGCAGAAACTGCTGCGCTGGGTTGCGCGCTTCCATGCCTGGCGGCGGGGGTGAGGCGGATGGACCACACAATTTTCATGCATAGCCCAAGGAGTGACATGCAATTCATCGACCGTATCCCGCTGCCCCTGCTGCTGTTCCTGACGATCTTCATGCTGGGCGCGCCGTTCGCGCCGGAGCCCCACCTGCTGCAAAAAATGCGCATGTTGTCCGAAGGCGCCCTGACGCAGCCCCTGGATATCTTCGACGTGTTTTGGCACTTGGCGCCCGCAGCCTTGTTGGTCATGAGACTCGCCAGGATGCGGAACAAGGCATCAAAAGACTGACGCGCCCGGTTTACGAAACAATATGCGCCTCTCCATCATCGTTCCCGCCCTCGACGAAGCAGGCGGCATCGCCGGCTCCCTGGCGCCCTTGCAGCCTCTCCGCCGCCAGGGCCACGAGGTGATCGTGGTGGACGGCGGCAGCAACGATGGCACGGCGGCGCTCGCCGCGCCGCTCGCCGACCGTGTGATCGCCGTCCAGCGCGGCCGCGCGATACAGATGAATGCCGGCGCAAGTCTCGCCAGCGGCGATGCGCTGCTCTTTCTGCACGCAGACACGCGCCTGCCCGACAAGGCGCCCGCACTCATCGCGCAGGCCTTACAGCATCGCGCCTGGGGCCGTTTCGATGTGAGGATAGAAGGCCGCTCGTCCTGGCTGTCGCTCATCGGCGCGTCGATGAATCTGCGCTCGCGCCTCACCGGCATCGCCACCGGCGATCAGGCGATTTTCGCTACCCGCGCCGCCTTCGAGGCGGCGGGCGGCTATCCCGACCAACCCTTGATGGAAGATATCGAACTGTCGACGCGCCTCAAACGGCTCGGCCCGCCGGCCAGCCTTGATGCGCGGGTCGTGACTTCCGGGCGGCGCTGGGAGACGCATGGCGTCTGGCGCACCATCCTGCTCATGTGGCGGCTGCGTTTCGACTACTGGCGCGGCGTGCCGGCGGCGCGGCTGATATCCCGCTATCACCCCGAGTCATGACGCCTGTCCGCATCGTGATTTTCGCCAAGGCGCCGGTGCCCGGTCGGGTCAAGACCCGGCTCATCCCCGCCTTGGGCGAAGCAGGCGCGGCGCGGCTGGCGGCAAGCATGCTTGCGCTNNCTGGGCGAGCGCATGGCCCGCGCCGCGCGCCGGACGATAGCGCGCGGCGAAGCCGTGCTGCTGATCGGCACGGATTGCCCGGAACTGACCGCCGCGCGTTTTTGCGAAGCTGCCGCGCAATTGTCCGAGCACGAAGCCGTGTTGCATCGCGCCGAGGACGGCGGCTACCCCCTGCTGGGCTTGCGCGCCTTCGATGCCAGCCTGTTCGAGGCCATGCCCTGGAGCACCCCAGCGGTGGCCGATCTGACGCTGGCCCGCATGCACGCCTTGCAGTGGTGCGTATGGCTGGGAGACACGCTCCACGACATCGACGAAGCGGCCGATCTCGCGCATTTGCCGGCGCACCTCGGCCATTCCGGGGCGACGGAATGAACAGCGAGCCTCGGCACGTACGAGCGGCCGCGAATGCCGCCGGCCGACGACAGCAAGGCGTATCCGCGTTTGCGAGCCTCATGGAGGCGGCGCTATAACCACCCTCGCCCCGGGCACGTGAGCTGAACTTCAGCGGCGCGCCCGGAACGCAGCCCACAAGATGGAACCAAACGTCAGCGCCCCCAGGCCCAGCGCGATGGGAATGGCCCGGGTCAGTTCGGTCGTTTTCAGTTCCGCGCCGAAATGGGCGAGCAGGAAGCTCATGGGGATCAAACCCAACAGGGTGGCGGAAGCAAAACGCCAAAAGCGGATCGGGGTCAGACCCGCGCCGTAGCTGATCAGGTCGAAGGAGATGAAGGGCAGCAAGCGGGAGACGAAGACCAGGGCAGTCAGGCGGTTCTGGTTGCCCCACATCCCGGTTTCGATCTTGTCGCCGAACCATTTCCTGAGCAGTTCATAACCTGCGNNTAACCTGCGAAGCGGGCGATACCGAAGGCGATGATAGCGCCCAGTTCGGCACCCAGGACAATATACAGCGTGCCCCAGGCGTGACCGAAGACGGCACCGGCGGCGAGCGCGATGGGCGCGCTGGGGATGGGGTTGAACACGATGGCGAACGCCATCAGCAGGATGATGGCGAGGGGGCCGAGTCCGGCGAGTTGATCCAGCCAGCCTTGCAGGGCCTGGCTGTCGCCCAGGGCCGCCACCAGCATCTGTCCGGAAGGCGTTACATAGAGCCAGGTCAGGGCAATGACGGCGATGGCTGCGACCAGAAGTCTAAGTGGCATCATGGGCTATCGCTTTCCGGCAGGCATGCGCATGCCGATGTAAGCGGGCGCCTTTTCAATTCATCGGGCATGTCCCATCTTAGCAACCCGCCACACACCCGCCTGCCTGACTCAGCGCGACGTTTCTTCCGCGCTCGCCTTCAGCGCCGCGAGATAGGCACGAATCCGCTTGGCATTCACGCCGCGATCGATGAGCCCGAGGCGCGAGCGGGAGCGCACGTCGACCTTTGCGCCGCCATCCGATGGCGCGACGCGGACAGCGAATTCGTCCTTGAAACCATACAGCCGGCTGCTGACGGTGGCTTCGATGCGGCCTTCTTCCGGCACTTTGGCGATAATCTCCCAACCTTTTCTTTCGGCCAGCGCCAGCGCCAGGGCGAACGCTTTTTCCGGCGGAATCGCCAATTCGACCGGAGCCAGATCGGGGTAACCGGCATGTTGCTGCGCGGCGGTTTCGGCACCCGGGTAGCTCATGGGGTTGGGCATGTCCCAGAATTCGGGCGGGTCTTCGGTATCGGTGCTGATGTCGTTGATCGGCGGATAGGTCCGGGCGGCGTATTCCCAGTGGATGGCCATCGCCACCAGCGGCAGGGCGACGGCCACGCCCAGGATGGCCGGGATGAAACCGCGCCGCCCGGCACCCGGACGGGCCTGGATCAAGCCGGCCGCCGACAGTGCGAGGGCGAGCACCGCGCCGTAGGCCGTCCATTCCGAGTATTTCAGGCCTTCGACCACGGACCACCAGCCCTGGCGGTATCCGATGCCCGATGCCACCATGGCGGCGATCGCGGCCAGGCCGAGGATCAGGCCCGACAGGGCAAGCCAGGACAGGGGTTTGCGTGCATTAGTCATAGAAATTTCCTTCATGGTGTTTGCCTTTTGATTTAGCAGCAGGCCGAACCGGAGCCCGCCTTTTCTTCGTCGAATGGCAAGCCGCCGCCACAGCCGGCGAAGATGCCGTAGTGGCGGGCGAAGTCGCCGATGAAATCGAAATGCGGCGCGAAGCGGGTGTCGCGCAGCATGCGCCAGGTGTTGCCGCAGACCGGGAAGACGCGCCCGGCTTCGATGGCGTGGTGTTTGTCCAGAATGAAGCGCTGTTCCTGACCGAGGATGCCTCCCCGGTAGACCACGGCCTGGCCGTAGTCTTCGCACTCGGGCTCCAGGCCGTCCAGCTTGAACAAGCGGTAGGTCGCCGAATAGAAACGGATGTTGCCCACCCGCGCCGCCAGGGCCGGGTCGGTGATGGTGATGGGACGGTCTTCCACCAGGCGCGGGTCGGCGAAGCCTGCGCGCCGGGCCAAAGCCTGGAAGTCGTTCCAGTACAGGGCGCCGCCCAGGCATTCGCCGTACAGCACCGGATCGTTGCGCAGTTCCGCCGGCACGCGGCGGTCGGCGTAGATGTCGGAGAAATAGAGTTCGCCGCCTGGCTTGAGCAGGCGGTGGACCTGGCGCAGCACGGCTTCCTTGTCCGGGGACAGGTTGACCACGCAGTTGGACACCACCACGTCGAAGCTGGCGTCTTCGAAACCCAGTTCGTCCAGGCGCTCGATGTAGCCCAAGCGGAATTCGACGTTGTCGCGGGCATAGCCGAAGGCCTGGCGATGGTGTTCGCGGTGTGCTTCGGCCACGGCCAGCTGCTCCTCGGTCATGTCGACGCCGACCACCCGGCCGCTTTCGCCCGCCAGTTGCGCCAGCGCGTAAACGTCGCGGCCGGAGCCGCAGCCCAGATCCAGCACCCTGAGGCCGGAAAGCAGGGTGGGGCAGACCAGGCCGCAGCCGTAGTAACGCGCCATTACGTCCGGGTGGATACGCGCCAGCAGGGGCTTGAGCCAGGCCGGCATCTGGCTGGCGTCGCAGCAAGCCGAGGTCCGCAGATCCGCCGTGCCCTTCAGTTGATTGCCGTAATAATCCTTGACCAGTTCATGCATGTTTAAATCCTCATTTCCCAGCGTCCGCGACTGGCCAGCCGTTGGTCCGCCATGCAGTCATGCCGCCCTGGATCACCCGTGCATCGGCGAAGCCGGCTTCAGCCAGCAACTGCGCGGCCTGGGCGGAGCGCCGGTCGGTTCGGCAAACCAGGCGGATGGGGCGCTGTTTGCGGTCTTCCAGTTCCGCCAGGTGCGCCGGCAATTCCTCCAGCGGCAGGCTGCGAGCGCCGGCGATGTGGCCCCATTCGCCAGTGAAATCGGCGGCAGGGCGCACATCCAGTAGCAGCACGTCCTCGCCCGCGTCCAGTTGCCGTTTCAGATCGGCCACGGCCAGCATGGGCTTTTCGCGCAGCTTGCGCACGAAGTGCGGCAGGAAGATCGCGGCGGCGAGCAGGGCGAGCGCGATGCTGATGTTGCGAATCATGCCCTCGCCGCCGGCCAGCGCTACGCGTCCGGCGTAGCCGAGCCAGGTGTAGGCGATGGCGCCGGGCAGCATGAAAATCCAGGTGGCCAGCACATAGGCGAGGAAGGGAATGCGGGTGAGGCCCAGCGCGTAGTTCAGCAGGTTGAAGGGGAACAGCGGCACCAGCCGCACGAAGGCGACGAAGCGCCAGCCTTCCGCCGACACCCCCTCGTCGAGGCGCTTCATGCGCGGCCCGGCGCGGCGCTCCACCCAGTCCGCGCCGAGATAGCGGGAGATGAGGAAGGCCAGTGACGCACCGATGGTGGCGCCGGTCAGGTTCCACAGCGTGCCCCAGACCGGCCCGAACAGGGCGCCGCCGACCAGGGTGATGACCGAGCCGGGCAGGAACAGCACAGTAACGAGGGCGTAGATGCCCATGAACACGAGCGGCCCCGCCGCGCCGGCGGAGTTCACCCAGTTTTCCAGGGCGGCGGCGTCGAAATGCTCGCGCAGCGTGACCGCCGCGACGACGGCGGCCAAGAGGACGAGGCCCAGAAGCCAGCGCAGGATGCTCTTGTTCATCGTGCGGCCTCGTCGGAGTAGTTGCGCCGGTTGATGGCGTAGTCCGTGACCTCGCCCTTGAAGGGCAGCAGCAGCATGCCATCCAGGCGATCCACTTCGCGCGGGTCGGTATGGCCATGGATGCCGATGGTCATGCCGACATGGCCGGCGCGCGGCTGGTCGCGGTAGGTGCCGAACATCCGATCCCACCAGGTCAGGCTGAAACCGAAGTTGGAGTTGGTCTCGTCGTCTTCCACCGAGTGGTGCACGCGGTGCATATCCGGCGTCACCAAGACCCAGCGCAGCACCCGGTCGATCGCCGCCGGCAGGCGGATGTTGCCGTGGTTGAACATGGCGGTGGCATTCAGCATCACTTCGAATATCACCACGGCCAGCACCGGCGGGCCGAGCACGACGATGGTGGCGAATTTGATCAGCATCGACAGCACGATCTCGAGCGGGTGGAAGCGCGCCCCGGTGGTCACGTCATAGTCGAGGTCGGCGTGGTGTACCCGATGCAGCCGCCACAAGGCGGGAACGGCATGCACCATGACGTGCTGCAGCCAGATGACGAAGTCCATGGCGATCACCGCCAGCGGCACCGCCACCCAGAACGGCACGCCGAAGTGGTTGAGCAGCCCCCAGCCGTTTTCCGCGCTGAAGGCCGCCAGGCCCACTGCGGCCAGGGGAAAGAGCAACCGCAGCAGCACGGTATTGAGCACCACCAGGCCGAGGTTGTTGGCCCAGCGCATGGCCTTGGAGACGGTCAGCGCGCGCCGTGGCGCCACCAACTCCCACAGCCCAACCAGGGCGAAGATGCCCAGGAAAAAGCCGAGCCGGATGGTCGGTTCGTTGGCGAGTACGAATTGTTCAAAGTCCATGCTTTTCTCACTTGTCTACAAATTGAAGGGTTATTTCAATGACTGCTTATCGAGCGATTTTTACCGGCAGGCCATGGGCGCGCCATTCGGCCACGCCATCTTCCAGGCGGATGGCCTCAAAGCCTTCGTGCCGGAGCAGTTCCACCGCTTCCTTAGCCATCAGGCAGAACGGGCCGCGGCAATAGGCCACCACGGGTTTGTCACGCGGCAGTTCGTTAAGATGCCTATGCAAATCGGCAAGTGGCATGGATAGGGCGTACGGCAGGTGGCCAGCAGCGAATTCAGACTCCGGCCGCACGTCCAGCACGACCACTTCGCCTCGCCTGGCCTGGGCGAGCAATTCCTTGCGGCTGACAGGGGTCAGTTCATTGGCGTGCTCGGACAGCTTGGCCAAGGCCACGCGCAGTTCCAGCAGGCGGTCTTCGGCAAGCGAGCGGATGGCCACCCAGAAATCCGCCACCGCTTCACCGTTGAGACTATAAAAAACGTTCTTGCCTTCCTTGCGCGCCACCACCATGTGCGCAAGACGCAACTCCTTGAGGTGGGCCGAGGTCAGCTTGACCGACATGCCGGCTTCTTCCGCCAGCCGATCCACCGGTTTTTCGCCCTGGGCGAGCAACTCGATCAGTTCCAGCCGCTTGGGGCTGCACACTGCCTTGCCGATGCGGGCCACCTGGGCATAGAGCACATCTTTTGCTTGCCTGCCTGAATTTTTCATCTCACACTCCAAAGAACGTTCGAATGTTAGCACATGCGTTGCTTTGCAAAATTGTTTTCTAAAACCTTTTTAACAGGGGTGTGGTGATGTATTGCAACTCTGGCTCGTTGTCCAACCAAGCCGTTTTCGCCCTTCGCATTTTGGGGCGTGACAACGTGAAAGTGCTGCAGGACGGCATCGAAGGCTGGAAAGCCAAGGG
>DONB01000111.1 GCA_003510325.1 Thiobacillus sp.
TGCGCAGCCAGGCTTCGCAGCGCGACGTGTTCTGCTGGAAGCGCGGCGAAACCACCGCCAACCCCCAGCAGCTGTTCGACTTCAACGACATGAACGCGCAGGCGATGAGCGAGCGAGCGCTGGCGATGCTGGAACGCGCAGCGGTTTAAAAACGTATCCGCGAAGGATGCGAAGAAACACGAAGGGAAAAACCTAGGTTTTCTTCGCGGCCCTTCGCGTCCTTCGCGGACAAAAAAGGTTTTCACAATGAACCCGAAAATCATCGTTCTCGACGACGACCCCACCGGCTCGCAGACGGTGCACTCCTGCCTGCTGCTGACGCGATGGGATGTCGCCACGCTGAAGACCGCGCTCGCCGACGCTGCGCCGCTGTTCTTCATCCTCACCAACACGCGCGGGATGGACGCGGAACGCGCTGCCGAGGTGACGCACGAGGTGTGCGCCAACCTCAAGACCGCGCTCACCGATTATTCCGGCCCTGTGCTGTTCGTGTCGCGTTCCGACTCGACCCTACGCGGCCACTACCCGGTGGAAACCGACGTGATGAACGACGCGCTCGGGCCATTCGACGCGACACTGCTCACACCCGCGTTTTTCGAGGGCGGCCGCATCACCCGCGACAGCACGCATTACCTGATGGTCGACGGCAAGCCGGTGCCAACCCATGAAACCGAATTCGCACGCGACTCGGTGTTCGGCTACAGGACGGCCTTTCTGCCCGACTACGTGGCCGAGAAAACCGGCGGCCGCGTCACTGCCGATTCGGTGCAACGCCTGACGTTGGCCGATCTGCGCGCCGGCAAGGCAAGTGCGTGGCTCGCCGCGCTGCACGACAACGCGACCGGCGTGGTCGACGGCGAGTCCGCCGACGACTACCGGATCTTCGCCAACGCCGTGCTGAAAGCCGCCGCAGACGGAAAGCGCCTGCTGTTCCGTAGCGCGGCCTCGCTGCTGACCGCGCTGGCCAAGCTGCCGCCGCAGCCGGTCGCTGCCGAATCCTTTTCCACCCTGGTGCGCAACGGCCGGCCCGGCGCGATCATCGTCGGCTCGCACGTCGCCAAGACCACCACGCAGCTCGGCGCACTGCTGAAGGAACGCGGCGTGGTCGGCCTGCCGCTCGACGTCGCCCGCCTGCCCGGCGCGCGTGCGGCCATCGTCGACGAACTGACGGCGAGCATCGCTCATGCCCATGCACAGGGCCTCACCCCGGTGGTATTCACCAGCCGGTCCGAACTGGCATTCGCCAGCGTGGCAGAGCGGCTGGCCTTTGGCGAGGCCGTATCGGGCACGCTGATGGACGTGGTGAAACGGCTGCCGGACACGCTGGGATTTCTCATCAGCAAGGGCGGCATCACCTCCAACGACGTGCTGTCGACCGGGCTGGAACTGACTGCGTCGCGCGTGCTGGGACAAATCCTGCCCGGCGTCACCGTGGTGCAGACGCCGCCCTGGCATCGCCTGCCGACCCTGCCGGTGGTGATCTTCCCGGGCAACGTCGGCAGCGACGGCGCGCTGGCGGAAGCCTACAGGCGCCTCGCGCCCTCGCACGCGCAGGCAAGCCCGGCTAAACTCGCAGCCTGAACAACGCCGCGCACCCCTTGATGCTGAGTCCTGCCTTTCTGTCCAAACTGCGCAGCCTGCTGCCGCCGCACTGCGTGCTCAACGAGCGCGAGGATCTGCTGCCGTTCGAATCCGACGGCCTCGCGGCCTATCGCAACACGCCCGACGTGGTGGTGCTGCCGGAAAACGAGGCGCAGGTGGCGGCGATCCTGCAGCTGTGTCATCAAAACAAGGTGGCGGTGGTGGCGCGCGGGGCCGGTACGGGGCTTGCCGCGGGCGCGCTGCCGGTCGACGGCGCGGTGCTCTTGGTTCTGGCCAAGCTCAACCGCATCAAGGCCATCGACACGCTGACGCGCACCGCTGTGGTCGAACCCGGCGTGCGCAATCTCGCGATCTCCGAAGCGGTCGCCGAGCACGGCCTCTACTACGCGCCCGATCCCTCGTCGCAGATCGCCTGCTCGATCGGCGGCAACGTGGCGGAAAATTCGGGCGGTGTGCACTGCCTGAAGTATGGCCTCACCGTGCACAACATCCTCGCCCTGCGCGCCTGGACCATCGACGGCCAGTTGCTGGAAATCGGCAACGAATCCCTCGATGCCCCCGGCTACGACTTCCTGGCGCTGATGACCGGCTCGGAAGGCATGCTGGCGGTGATCACCGAAGTCACGGTCAAGCTCCTGCCTCGCCCGCAACGCGCGCAGGTGGTGCTGGCGGCCTTCGACGACGTGGCGAAAGCCGGTGCCGCTGTCGGCAACATCATCGCTGCCGGCGTCATTCCCGCCGGACTGGAAATGATGGATCGCCTCGCGATCCAGGCCGCCGAGGCCTTCGTCCACGCCGGCTACCCACTCGACTGCGAGGCGTTGCTGCTGTGCGAGGTCGATGGCGTCAACGAGGAAGTGTCGGCCGACATCTACACCGTACGCCAGGTGCTCGAAGCGTCAGGCGCGATCGAGGTCCGCACCGCCGAGAGCGAGGAACAGCGGCTTCGCTTCTGG